>NZ_AKZQ01000036.1:0-54220 GCF_000278705.1 Flavobacterium sp. F52
TTCAAACGGGGTTTTATTTTTAATGGTCTTTGAGTACCATTTTACTTAACTTGTTTTTTTGTAGTTATAAATCGCCAATGAATTCAAGACAATGGCAAAAATAAATAAGTAAAAAAGCTCACTTCCCACTTCTTGCAAACCGCTTCCTTTTAAAACAATAAGACGAACCACTTTTATAAAATGGGTTACAGGCAATAAATTCGATAATCAAGATTAGCGATAGAACCGGAAAAAATTTTGGTCATCATGATTCAAAAGATTTAGTCATTTCTCTCTTAGTAGAATCTTTCTTTTCATGCGCTGGAGTACTCATATTTAATAATTTACAGACAAATTTTATTTTTTTTTAAAGCACATAAACAACTGATATAAAACAAATTAAAACTTAAATAAACGATATAATTTCTCGTTAAAAAAGAATATCTTTACTTAAACAAACGAATGCCAGTAAACCGATTCTAGAGAAATTTACTTTTTACTAATTTCTAAGTGTTTTTTATGAAAACCAATTTTATCAGAATCCTGATTTTCTTGCTTTCTTTAAATGCATTTGGGCAAGCGCAGGAAAAAGAAATTAATCAGCAGCTGCAGACTTGGGTTTCTATCAATACAGTTGCCAAATTTGCCGACCATTGGGGATTGATTGGCGACTTTCATATCAGACGGAATGACTTTGTGTCCGATCCCAGTTTTTATTTTATAAGAGGCGGAATCAGCTATATTCCAAATTCAAATATTTCCTTAAATCTAGGATATGCACACATGTGGTTAGCGCCATCAAATCCTGACTGGAGTACTTTTTCTGATGAAAACAGGATCTATCAACAAGCGCAGTTAAACACAAAATTCGGAAATGTTAGCATTCTACAACGTCTGAGAAATGAACAGCGTTGGCAGGAAAAAATCGTCAATGATAGATCCAGTGGCGATTGGCGTTTCACCAATAGAATCCGTTACCTGATGAGTTTTACTTTCCGGATTTCTGATAAAAAATCGTGGCCGCAAATGGTTCTTTCAGATGAGATTCTGTTGCATTTTGGAGAAGAAGTCGTTTACAATACTTTCGATCAAAACCGCTTTTTTATCGGAATCAGAAAAAATATTAATCCGAAATGGAGTTACGATTTTGGTTATATGAATGTTTATCAGCAAAAATACTCTGGATATCAGTACGACATGAATCACACAATACGATTGTTTTTTTATCTGAATACCAGCATTAGAAAAAAAGCGCCTTCTGAAATTGAGAATTCTGGTGATGAATAAAAATTTGTTTCTAAACCAAAGTATTGTTAGACCTGAAAGATTCAAAAAACTCAAAAGCTCTTTTCTCAGCATATGAATATTCAGAATCACGTAGCGGAAAAGCACAATGTCCGCCATATTTAGGTGTTTCCAGATACACATATGCACTGTCTTTGGCAATCGTTCTCGGGTAACATCTTTCGCCCAAAAATGGATCGTCTAGCGAATTGATAATTAAAACCGGAATTGTAATATCTTTAAGAGAAAACTCTGGAGAAACACGTTCGTAATAATCGTCACGGCTCGCAAAACCATGAAGCGGCGCTGTAAAATATTGATCTACTTCGTCAAAAGAAGAAATATTATCAATCTGATCACGGTTGATGAAATCAGGAAATTGTGCCGCTTTATATTTCAGTTTCTTTTTAATATCAATGGTAAAATTCTTTAGATACACTCTATTAAAACCTTGCTTAAGCACTTCTGCGCTAGTAGCAATATGTGTTGGCACCGAAATAGAAACTGCAGCTTTTATGCGCTGATCGATTTTTGTCCAGCCCAAATAATTAAGCAATTGAACGCCACCCATCGAATATCCTATCAAATAAATATCTTCAATTCCTTTTTTCAAAGCAAACCGAACCACTTCGTCAAGATCGTCAACTGCTCCATGATGGTACAATCTTGGAAGTCGATTCATTTCTCCTCCACAAGTGCGGTTGTTCCAAGCAAAAACCGAAAAACCTTTCTGCAAAAAATAGGCTGCGCAACTGTTATTATATGTTCTTCGCGAATCACCTTCTAAACCGTGACATAAAATAACTGCTTTTTTTGAGCCATTTAAAATATAATCGATGTTGATAAAATCTCCGTCATTCAATTCATGCTTTTCTCTTGTATATTCAGGCACTTCAAACTTTTTAATCAAGGCAGCATATATGGTAGAAATATGCCTGTTGCGATGAATAATCGAAGGAGAATCATATTCTGAATGTTCAATTAGTGGCATAACAAAGAGTTTTGTGGTACTTTTTACAAAGCTAAGAAATCAATCAACATGTAATTTAATTCTTTCTTTTTATTTGTGCCCTTTTTTAATAATTTAACAGTATGTAAATTTAAAAAAGCAGTACTGATTCTAAAGAAAACTAATTGTTAAATATGCTGGAACACGGCTCAAGAAGCGCCAACTCAGGTCTGAATGTTTACTTTATTTGTATATTTGTAAAATCGATTTCAAAAAAGCAAAATCCTTTTAATGTTTGAATTTTTACCAGTAGATCCAAAAACCATTTTTCTGCTTTATTTCTGGGGTAATTTTTTTACCTGCATCCTTATATTCAGTTTTTCTTTTTCTTACGCTACTAGCGATAATCGAAAAATATTAAAATGGTTCGGTTTAGGTAAATTAATACTGACTCTTGCTTGGATATTGGCTCTTTTACGAAATATTATTCCCGACTTTGCTTCCATCAATATTGCCAATTCAATGATCTTTGGCGCCTGTTGCTTCGAAACCCTTGCCATGCTATCGCTCATTAAAGTACATGCAAAAAGGCAATTTCAAATTCAGATAGCTATTACAGCGGTTGCGATATTGCTTTTTAATATTTCGACGCTTTTTTATGCCACAATGAATACCCGTGTTATCCTTGGAGGGATTGGTATTTTTGCTATTTATTTATTGCCTACAATCATTTATTTCACAGAAAAAGAAAAAAGCTTTTTCAAGACTTTTTATGTTTTGTGCTACACAGGATTTGAAATTCTAATTGTCATACGAACAATTCACCGATACTTATATCCTCAAAATCTTATTATTTCCAACAATACTTTTGATAGTTTATACAGCATCTGTTTGTTTCTTCTTACTCTGATCGGAATTGTTGGCTTTTTGCTCTTGGTAAAAGAAAAACAAGATCATAAAATCAAAAAGCTTTTGAATGACAAAAACCAGTTCTTTTCTATTATCTCACATGACTTAAGAGGGCCTTTAGGATCATCGGTTTCTCTTTCCGAAATTTTGCTGGAAAATATAGAACAGTACAGCCGTGAAGAAATAAAAGAAATATCAGAACTGCTGCATGACTCAAATAAAAACATTTATAAGCTGCTCGAAAATCTTTTGGAATGGTCTAAAGTCCAAACCGGAATGATTACTTTTCATCCTAAAAATATATTGCTAAATGCTTTAATTGAGGAAAATATTGAACTAAGCAGAAATGTCGCTTTAAGTAAAAATATAGACATCAAATTTGAATCGGCTTTTTTGGTTGAGGCAGAAGTAGATAAAAACATGATTAGTACCATTTTGCGTAATTTGCTGAGCAATGCCATTAAATTTACAGGTAAGAATGGAGAAGTTAAACTAAAACTGATCAAAACTAATCAGAAAGCAGAAATCTCTATTACAGATAACGGAATCGGAGTTCCTGATTACATCAAAGAAAAGTTATTTAAAATCAACGGAAAAGTACTTCAGAAAGGCACAGAAAACGAACTCGGAAGCGGACTCGGATTGCTGCTCTGCAAAGAATTTGTAAACATTCATAAAGGAGAAATTTCAGTAGAAAGCGAACAAGGAAAAGGAAGCACATTTAGGTTTACGCTTCCTATTGTAAATTCCAATAACTAAAATTCCAAATTCCAATTCTCATTTTATGTCATTGCGAGGAACGAAGCAACCGCACTAGTAAAATTCCAAATTCCAATACTTAAATTCCAATTCTAAAAATTTCAAATTCCAATACTCATTTTTTGTCTTCCTGAGCGGAGTCTAAGGACACATATCGATGAGCACACAATAATGATTTTGCGCAAGATCCTTCGACTCCGCTCAGGAGGACAAACTATGTGTAATCCTCTAGGAAAAAATCTAAAATAAAAAATCCAAATCCCAGTTTAAATTGGAATTTGGATTTTTTTATTTGAAATTTTAGAAACGTTTAGTCTAACATAAAACTGACGCTAACATTTGCTGTAATTTCGATTTCTCCAATTGCTAAAGTTTCGTTTGAAGCTCCTCCCATTGCATCTGCTTCTTTCATTCTCATAGCAGCGTACATTGGCTGTGGGCGGTAAACTTGAGAGTTATCAGAGATTGTAAATGCCTTACCTACTTTTTGTCCTAAAACAGAAACGTATTCTTCAGCTTTTACTTTAGCATCTTTCATCGCTAATTTTCTAGCTTCAGACTCATATTGTGCTAATTTAGATGATTCAAAAGAAACTCTGTCGATTCTATTGATTCCTTGTTGAACCAAACCTTCCATTAATTCATCATACTTAGTCAAATCTTTTATCACGATTTCTACAGTTTGTGTAGCGTTATAAGAAGTTTTCTTTTTCTCATAATCGTACTGCGGATTAAGAGCTACTTGCTTTGTTTTGAAATCTGCTGTTGGAATATTCATTTTTTTGATGAATTTTAAAACAGCATCCATCTTTTCATCATTTTGTTTTTTAACATCCTTAGCATTATTCCCTTTTGTTTCAACAGAAGCTGAAATACAAACCTGATCAGGTGCTACTTTTACTTTTCCTTCTCCATTAACATTAATTAGAGGTATTTGTTTGATTTCTTGGCCGTAAGACATAGTCATAAACATGATTGTTAAAAATAATACTAGTTTTTTCATTTTTGTTAAATTTTAATGTTTAACAAGAGCATTCCAAAAGTTGTGCCAAGCTTACAGTTTTCCCAATTTTGCCATTCCAAAAAGTATCAAAATCGGAATTGCAAGCAGAATTACCATCAATGTATGGTCTGTAAATAATGATGGCATTTTTATCAAGGTAATTAAATAGCCGCCTATAGCACCTCCGAAGTGTGCCGTATGCCCAATATTGTCATTTTTGGCCTTCATTCCATAAATTGAGTACAACAAATACAAAATTCCGAAAAGATAAGCCGGCATCGGAATGACATAAAATATTCCAAGCATCATGTCAGGCTCCAATAATATTGCCGAGTACAGAACTCCAGTAACAGCGCCAGATGCTCCAACGGCTCTATAACTATAATCGTTCTTATGAAAGAGCATAGTAAGAAGGCTTCCGAAAATTAAACTTCCAAAATAGACCAAGATAAAAGAAAAATTACCAAGCCAACCCAAAACTACAGGTGCAAAAAAATACAAAGTCAGCATATTAAAAATCAAATGCATCATATCAACATGCAGAAAGCCAGAAGACAGCATTCTGATTTGCTCGCCAGAACGAATGCTTCCTACATGAAACTCGTATTTTCTAAAAAAATAAAGATCGTTAAAACCTTTGTAACTAATAACAACGTTCGCAACGATAATCGCTATTAAAATAATATTCATAAATAATAATTATTGTGAATGGTAAATATAATCATTCTTAAAGATAAGTTAGCAAGAAAGCAAAATATCAATCGCTAATCATTTTTAATTTATCTTTGTAAAAAAAATTTACATGCAATTTCTTGTTTATATTTTAGCCTACCCTTTACTTTGGCTCATCTCTATACTTCCCTTTCCTGTATTTTACCTATTCTCAGATTTTGTATATTTTTTAGTATATAAAGTTATCGGATACCGTAAAAAAGTAGTGCGCGAAAATCTGGCGCTTACTTTGCCTCATTTGAGTGATGCAGAAAGAAAAGTTGTAGAAAAGAAATTCTACAAGCATATGTGTGATATGTTCCTGGAGATGATTAAAACCATGAGCATGTCTCCTGAAGAAATGGAAAGAAGATTTCATGTAACCAATATTGATCTTGTTCGCGATTATGCTAAAAAGGGAAAAAGCGTGATTTTGGTAGCTTCACATTATGCAAGTTATGAGTGGCTTTTAACCATAAATCCTAAACTTGGTTTTCAAGGAGTTGCGGTTTACAAAAGACTAGCCAATCCTTATTTTGATAAATTAGTTAGAAAAATTCGCTCTAAATACAACACCGAAATGATTGAAACCCGAAAAGCGATTCCGACAATGGCAAAAAACCAGCGTGAAGGAGTTTTGAGCATGTACGGTTTAGCAAGTGACCAGTCACCAAAAATGGAAAGAATTTTTCATTCGATGAAATTTATGGGAGTTGAAGTTCCTGTACATACTGGCGCAGAAACACTAGCGAAAAAATATGATTTGGCTGTGATATTTGTGCAGGTTAAAAAAGTCAAAAGAGGCTATTATGAGGCTACATTTATTTCGCTTGCAGATAATCCGAAAGAATTTGAAAATTTCAAAATCACCGAAATGTATTTAAAAGAAGTGGAAAAACAGATTCTAGAAGCTCCGGAATTTTATTTGTGGACACACAAAAGATGGAAACACCGTATTGAATGATATTTAGAAAATAATTTAAATGAATGTCCGAAAAACAGCATTTGCTTTTCGGGCTTTTTCTTTTAAAACTGAATAATAAATATCTAAATACGCTCTCTTTATCTAATTTGATGTGTTTTTGTAATGATTTTTTTGAATGGATAAAAAAAGGAAACCATTTAAATTTGGTTCTTCTTCAATATCAAAAAAGAACCAAAAAATCATTAACCATGATCCAAAAACTATTTTTTTCATTTTTAGTATCTTTTCTCTTTTTTTCTGTCTTCGCTCAAAGTCCAAAACGAGGAATTGCTTACGGATACCACTCCCAAGCCGACATGCAAGCTTTAAAACCAGGCCTTTCTTGGTGGTACAACTGGTCGCCAGAACCTGATGCCGATTTAAAAGCCAATTATGAATCTCTTGGCGTTGAATTTGTCCCGATGGCATGGGGAAAAATCAGCGACAATGACGTACAAACTTTCATCAATAAAATAAAACCTGGAGCCAAATATCTTTTGGCGTTTAATGAACCTAATTTTACCGACGGTGCAAGATTAACACCGCAAGAGGCAGTAAATGCATGGGCAAATATCGAAAAAATTGCTGCTGCAAAAAATCTAGAAATTGTAAGCGCCTCACCTGCTTATAATGGCCCTAATAATTACGGAGGAATTTCTGATCCTGTTGTTTGGCACAATCAGTTTTTCCAATTATGCCCCAACTGTAAAGTAGATTATATTGCTTTTCATACTTATGATGCCACTGCTGGATCTGTGATTGGAGTAACAGGAATTTTAAAACAATTCAATCGTCCGCTTTGGATTACGGAGTTTGCCAATAGAGTTATACAGACCGCTGACGAAAAAACAGCTTTCATGAAACAAATTTTAACCAGCTATGAAAATGATCCAGATATTTTTCGCTATTCATGGTTTTCTGGAAGAGTAAATCCAACTTGGACCGATATGTTAGAAGGACAATTGTTAAGTGGTACAAGTGGTGTCCTAAGACCAATTGGAACTGAATATATTAATGTTCCTTACACAGCAAAAAAAATGAATATACCAGGTCGCGTTACTGCCAATAAACATTACAGAAGAAAAGGGACTGGTTTACAGGCAACAACAGATTCTGGAACGGGGCAAAATGTTTGTTTCATCAATGAAGGAGACTGGAACGAATTTATGCTGAATGTTGCCAATGCTGGAACCTACAACTTAACTTTTAGAGTGGCATCTCCCGTATTGACAGGCAAATTTGACATTCTAGTAAATGATGTTGTGGTAAAAGCCGATGAAACTTTTCCACCAACTGGAGACTGGCAGACTTTTGCTAATAAAACGGTAAATGATGTTTTTTTACCAAAAGGCGAGGTGTATTTGAAAATCAAATTCAAATCAAATGACTTCAATTTTAATTTCATCGATTTTGCTGTTGCCAATCTTGGCGTTAACGATAATGAGCTTGAAAAAGACAGTTTTACGATTTATCCAAATCCTGTAAAAACGCAAGCCACTTTACATATTAAATCAAATACTACTGAACCTTTAACGATCAAAATAATTGATATGAAAGGAGATGTCTGTTTTTCTTCTGCAGATTATTTTACGAATGAAGATATTAAAATTGGAGACAAGCTTCCAAAAGGAGTTTATATTGTAAACGCTTCGTATGGAAAGATTAAAAAATCGATTAAAATAATTAAGAACTAATTCATTCCTAACGGAATGAATTAGTTTTGACCAAACAAAAAGCTCTTTAGACAAATCTAAAGAGCTTTTTTTATTTTAAAAACTGAAAATCTTAAATTCCAGCAATTACTTTAATTTCATCAATAATTCGAAGTGCCAATTGATCTGCAGCTGCTTGAGAAGGCGCCTCAGTATAAATACGAATAATTGGTTCTGTATTAGATTTTCTTAAATGAACCCATTCTGTTGCAAAATCAATTTTTACACCGTCAATTGTCGAAATATCTTCGTTTTTATATTTCTCAGTCATTTGAGTTAAAATCGCATCAACATCAATTTGTGGCGTCAATTCGATTTTATTTTTACTCATGTAGTATTCTGGATAAGAAGCTCTCAAAGCAGAAACCGGCATTTTTTTGTTTGCCAAATGCGTCAAGAACAAAGCAACTCCAACCAAACTGTCTCTTCCGTAGTGCAATTCAGGATAGATAATTCCGCCATTTCCTTCACCGCCAATTACAGCATTATTTTTCTTCATCAACTCTACCACGTTTACCTCTCCTACTGCACTTGCTTCGTAGCTTCCACCGTGAGCGTTGGTAACATCTCTTAAAGCACGAGAAGATGACATATTAGAAACTGTATTCCCTGGAGTTTTGCTTAAAACATAATCTGCAACAGCAACCAAAGTATATTCTTCACCAAACATTTCACCGTCTTCGCTGATAAAAGCCAAACGATCTACATCTGGATCTACTACGATACCAAAATCAGCTTTTTCTTTTACTACTAATTCTGAAATATCAGTTAAATGCTCTTTTAAAGGTTCTGGGTTATGAGGGAAATGTCCGTTTGGTTCACAGTACAATTCTACTACTTCAACTCCCATTAATTTTAGAAGTTTCGGAATAATAATTCCTCCTGAAGAATTTACACCATCAACAACCACTTTAAATTTAGCTTCTTTTACTACTTCAATGTCAACCAATGGCAAGTTTAAAACTTCATCAATATGAATATCCATGTAAGCGTCATTAGAAATAACTTCACCTAAACTATCCACATCAGAAAAATCAAAAGCTTCTGCTTCTGCAATTTCAAGAATTTTTGCTCCATCAGCTCCGCTTAAAAATTCACCTTTAGCATTTAATAATTTTAAAGCATTCCATTGTTTTGGATTGTGAGAAGCTGTTAAAATAATTCCACCATCAGCTTTTTCCAAAGGAACAGCCACTTCAACAGTTGGCGTTGTAGAAAGTCCAAGATCAATCACATCGATTCCCAAACCAATTAAAGTATTCACTACTAAATTATGAATCATTGGTCCAGAGATTCTCGCATCACGGCCAATTACAACTGTCAATTTATCTTTAGCAATATTATTTTTCAAGAAAGTTCCGTAAGCGGATGCAAATTTTACTGCATCAACAGGAGTTAGATTATCTCCCACTTTTCCTCCGATCGTCCCACGGATTCCAGAAATAGATTTTATTAGAGTCATTTTTGTGAGTTAGGGTTATTTTTTTACAAATATAAAAAAGTTGCTGAGATACTAAGTTGCTAAGATTCTAAGTTTCTCCAATCATTGCGAAAAAACCAAAAAAATACTGAAATAACTAGATTTCAGCATATATCACTAATCGTACCTATGTGAAAGAGCAATAAACTAAATCGTACAAACCCAACAAATAGCACTCATACAAAAAACTTAGTACTTAGTATCTTAGTATCTCAGCAACTTTATATAAAAAGTTGCTGAGATACTAAGTTGCTAAGATTCTAAGATTTTAAATTTAACCTATAGGAAACTACTTGCATCTCGTTATTTTTATAACAAAATGATTTAAAAAAGTTTTTATACATTTACTAAAATAACTCAGAATCTTAAAAAACTTCGATTCTTAGAAACTTATAAAAAAATGAATTTCTTAGCCCATATATATCTTTCTGGAGACAATGATTTAATTAAAATCGGGAATTTTATGGCAGACGGAATTCGCGGAAAACAGTTTGAGCATTTTCCTGAAGATGTTCAAAAAGGAATTTTACTCCATCGATTCATTGATACTTATACTGATTCTCATGATATTTTTAGGAAAAGCACCAAACGCCTCCATGAGAGATATCACCATTATGCCGGGGTTATTGTAGATATTGTTTACGATCATTTTCTAGCCAAAAACTGGAAAAAATATTCAGATGAAAAATTAGAACTTTTTGTAAATCGATTTTATCATTCGCTTCACGATAATTATGAAATTTTAACTGAAAAAACTCAAGGCTTAATGCCATATATGATTGAAAGAAACTGGCTTGTAAGTTATCGCACAACCGAAGGAATTCAACATATATTAACTCAAATGGACAGAAGATCCAAAAATGTTTCTCAAATGCAGTTCGCTGTCGAAGAACTTACGGAATTTTATGATGAATTTGAAAAAGAATTTACACTCTTTTTTGAAGAAATGAGAGAACAAGCAAAAGGAAAATTACTTTCTCTTTAAGTCAATTTAATTTTATTAAACATGAAAAAAATTACATTTTTAATAGCACTTTTATATATAAGCAATAGCAATGCGCAACAGACAGCTACAAATCCGACTGGATTAGTTGTTACAAAAGCTATGGTGGTTTCTGCCCGCGAAGAAGCCTCAAAAATAGGTTCTGATATTATGAAAAAAGGCGGAAATGCTTTTGACGCCATGGTAGGAACCGAGTTGGCGCTTGCAGTTGCTTTTCCGTTTGCAGGAAATATCGGCGGCGGCGGATTTATGGTGTATAGAAAAGCCAATGGCGAGGTTGGTTCTTTGGATTATAGAGAAAAAGCTCCGTTGGCTGCTACAAAAGATATGTTTTTGGATAGCGAGGGAAATGTAATAAAAGGAAAAAGCACCCAGACAGCACTTGCCATTGGTGTTCCAGGCACAATTGCAGGCGTTTTTGCGGTTCATAAAAAATATGGCACAATGCCGATTTCTAAAATCCTTGAACCTGTAATCGCTTTAGCAGAAAGAGGTGTTGTAGTGACCAAAAAACAAGAAAAAAGCTTAAAAGATTATCACGAGAGCATTGTAAAAATAAATGGAGAAAATTCGCTTTTATCTGGCAATTTTAAAGAAAACGATACCATCAAATATCCAGCATTAGCCAAAACTTTAAGAAGAATCCAGAAAAAAGGAAGAAACGAATTTTATAAAGGAGAAACGGCAAAAATCCTAGTCAATTATCTAAAGGAAAAAGGAGGCATTATCACGATGCAGGATTTAGCGAAATACGAAGCCAAATGGAGAAAACCATTGCAATTTACTTATAAAGGTTTAAAAATTACATCAATGGCTCCTCCAAGCAGTGGCGGAATCTGTTTGGCTCAAATCTTAAAAATGCTTGAGCCGTATGATTTAGCCAAAATGGGGCATAATTCGCCAGCTGCCATTCAGGTTATTGTTGAGGCTGAAAGAAGAGCTTATGCTGACAGAAGCTACTTTTTGGGTGATCCAGATTTTGTCAAAATTCCGATGAAAGAATTATTAGATGAAAATTACCTTCGCGAAAGAATGGCTAGCTTTAATCCTGAAAAAGCGACTTTATCAAGCGAAATAAAAGAAGGAAAAGTGAATTATGCCGAAAGCACAGAAACTACACATTATTCAATTGTAGATCAATTCGGGAATGCAATTGCGGCTACTACAACACTAAATGACGGTTATGGATCAAAATATTATTGCGACGAGTTAGGTTTCTTTTTAAATAATGAAATGGATGATTTTAGTGCAAAACCAGGTTCTCCAAACATGTTTGGATTAGTTGGAAATGAAGCCAACAGCATTGCTCCGCAAAAACGAATGTTAAGTTCTATGACGCCAACCATTGTGGAAAAAGACGGAAAACTGTTTATGGTAGTTGGGACACCGGGAGGTTCAACGATTATTACTTCTGTTTTACAGACAATTCTAAATGTTTACGAATATAATCTAAGCATGCAAGAAGCTGTTAATGCTCCACGTTTTCATCACCAATGGCTGCCAGATTTAATTACTTTCGAACCCAATACTTTTGAAACAAAAACAATTGATCAGCTTAAAGCAAAAAACTATATCATCAACGAAAAACCAACTCCTATCATCGGAAAAGTTGATGCTATTTTGGTTCTACCAAACAAAAATCTAGAAGGCGGAGCTGATTTTAGAGGCGATGATAAAGCCGTTGGTTTTTAATAGTTCTCCGTTTTTATTTTTTTAATCTAACATTATGAACTAATTTTGTAAGAACGATAATTTTAAAACAGAATGCTAAAAAAATATTTCAGAAGACTCGAAAGCATTATTGCTTTGGCACAATCCTTAATGACTCCAAAGCAGTTTCTTTTTTTGTCGAGCGTTCTTATCGGAATATCTTGTTCCCTTGCCGTTATCGTACTTAAAACTTTCGCGCATAGTGTATTCTCATTTGCAACATACATTAATGGAATCCTGAAATTGAGTTTCATTAACAGTATTCTGCCTATTATAGGTATTACATTAACTGTTTTTGTAGTAAATAAAGTTCTTAACGGAAATATTCAAAAAGGAACTTCTCAAATACTTTATGCAGTTGCGAAAAAAGCCAGTATTATTCCTAGAAAGCAGATGTATGCTCAAATTGTGACAAGTTCGTTGACAGTTGGTTTGGGAGGTTCTGCAGGTTTAGAAAGTCCGATCGTAATTACAGGAGCTGCTTTTGGTTCAAATTATGCCCAAAATTATAAGATGCAGTATAAGGATCGAACTTTGCTGATTGGATGTGGTGTAGCTGCTGGAATTGCGGCTGCTTTTAACGCTCCAATTGCAGGTGTTCTTTTTGCTATTGAGGTTTTATTAGTAGATGTCAGCATTTCTGCTTTTACGCCTATTATGATTTCTGCAGCAACGGGCGCTTTAGTTTCTGCTATTGTTTTGGACGAAAGCATTCTTTTGAGCTTTAAAAAACAAGAAACTTTTGATTACCACAATATTCCGTTTTACGTTATTTTGGGAGTTTTAACCGGACTCGTTGCTATCTATTACTCGAGAAACTTTCAAAGGGTGGAGCATTATTTTGCCAAACAGCAAATTAACCCTTATAAAAAAGCTTTAATTGGCTCATCGTTATTGGCGTTATTAATTTTTATTTTCCCAACCCTATTTGGTGAGGGATACGAAAGCATTAAAACTTTATCTGAAACCGATCCTGGAAAATTGTTGGACAATACTTTATTTGCCGATTTTAGAAATAATCAGTGGGTTTTGCTTTTATTTATTGGCGCTACCATGATGGTTAAAGTATTTGCTTCGGGATTAACTATTGGAAGCGGTGGAAACGGAGGAAACTTTGCTCCTTCTCTATTCTTAGGCTCTTATCTAGGCTACTTCTTTTCTAAACTTGTAAGCATGGTAGGTTTATCTAAACTTCCTATCAGTAATTTTACAATGGTTGGAATGGCTGGAATTCTGAGCGGTTTATTTCATGCACCTCTAACTGCCATCTTCCTAATTGCAGAAATCACAGGAGGTTATGGATTAATGATTCCGCTGATGATTGTTTCTTCTATCAGTTTTGCCATTTCTAAACGTTACGAAAAATATTCACTTGACGTAAAAGGTTTAGCAAAGAAAGGACATGCCTTTACAAGCAACAAAGATTCAAACATTTTATCGACTTTAGATATCGACTCGATTATTCAATGCGATTATCTGACAGTGCATCCAGATGAAAATCTAACTAAATTGGTTGATCTTATTTCGCATTCGAACCAGGTTGTTTTTGCGGTTGTAAATCAAGAGAAAGATCTAGTTGGAGTTGTTCATTTTAATGATATACGAGAAATTATTTTTAATTCTTACCGTGTAAAATACACCTTTATCAGAGACGTAATGAAAGCGCCTGCTGCAACAATCTCTACACTCGACAGCATGGAAATTGTAATGCGTAAATTTGAAACCACCAAATCTGCTTTCCTTCCTGTTTTAAGAGACGGGAAATACCACGGATTTATTTCCAAATCAATAGCACTAGAAGCTTATAGAACAAAACTCCGTTCAATGACGATTGAATAAGCTTAATATCGGATACGTTAAAAATTTTATTTATCCGATATTAAAAAGTACCTTTGTAGGATTATGTTTAATATTGACCTAACATACAGAGAAGAATTTCAATCAACCTTTGATCGATTGTATCAAAAAAGGCAAGAACTGCAAAACAGCAGACCATTGCCTAATATTGCTTTGAATAAAATACGAGAAAGTCTTTCTCTCGAATGGACTTATAACTCTAATAGTATTGAAGGAAATACACTTAGCCTGAGAGAAACCCAAATGGTTATTCAAGAAGGAATAACCATTAAAGGGAAATCGCTTCGCGAACATTTTGAAACTCATAATCACGACAAAGCTATTGATTATCTCTACTCAATTGTCGATGAGAATTATAAGTTACGAAGTATTGACATTTTATCTATCCACGGTTTAGTAATGCGCTCTATCGAAGAAGATTTTGCAGGAAGAATTCGTAATGGAGGTGTCCGAATTTCAGGAGCTAATTCTATGCCACCAAATGCCAATAAAGTTTCAGATTATTTAGACGAATTAATTGAGTTTATCAATACAAATCCTTTAGGTTTAAACGATATAGAATTGGCAACAATTTACCATCATAAACTAGTCTGGATTCATCCTTTTTTTGATGGAAATGGTCGCACCGTTCGTTTGAGCATGAATTTATTATTGATGCGTTGCGGTTTTCCTCCTGCCATTATTTTAAAAAATGATCGCAAGAAATATTACGAAGCGCTTAATCAAGCTAATAATGGCAATTATCAAAAATTGACACTTTTAATGTGCCAAGCACTAGAAAGAACGCTCAATATTTATCTTGGCGCAATGCCTGGAAGCAATTATGATTATCAATCTATTCAAAACATTGTTAGTGAGCTTGACACCCCATACGGCCAAGAATATGTAAGTTTATTGGCCAGAACAGGAAAAATAGATGCTTACAAAGAAGGCAGAAACTGGTATACCACCAAAGAAGCCATCGAAAACTATATGGCAACCCGAAAAAGAAAACGCTGATTTTATATCAGCGTTTTTTGTTATTATTTGTAACATAAACTTTTGCTATCGAGCACTAAAAGAACAAATCAAAGTGGTAACTTTGCGTTTTGCTCAAAATTATGTTAGATAAAGACAATACTATTGAAGTTCTTGGTGCAAGAGTTCATAATCTAAAAAATATCGATATATCTATTCCGCGTGAAAAACTGGTTGTCATTACTGGTTTATCAGGTTCGGGAAAATCTTCGTTAGCATTTGACACGATTTACGCTGAAGGTCAGCGTCGTTATGTTGAAACTTTTTCAGCTTACGCAAGACAATTCCTTGGCGGTTTAGAGCGTCCTGATGTAGATAAAATTGACGGACTTTCTCCTGTAATCGCAATTGAACAAAAAACTACCAGTAAAAGTCCACGTTCTACAGTTGGAACGATTACCGAAATTTACGATTTCCTGAGACTTCTATATGCACGTGGTGCAGATGCCTACAGTTACAACACAGGCGAAAAAATGGTTTCGTACTCTGATGAACAGATTAAAGATTTGATTATTCAGGATTACAAAGGAAAACGAATCAATATTCTGGCTCCAGTTATTAAAGCCAGAAAAGGGCATTATGCAGAATTATTCCAGCAAATTACCAAACAAGGTTTTTTGAAAGTTCGTGTAAATGGTGAAGTTCAAGATTTGGTTGCCGGAATGAAACTGGATCGTTACAAAACGCACGATATTGAAATTGTTGTAGACAGAATGGTGATTGAAGATAATCCTGATACACAAAAAAGATTATCTGAAAGCATCAATACAGCGATGCATCATGGAGAAGATGTTTTGATGATTTTGGATCAGGATTCTAATGAAGTGCGTTATTTCAGCCGTAATTTGATGTGTCCATCAACCGGTATTTCGTATCAAAATCCAGAACCGAATTTATTTTCATTCAACTCTCCAAAAGGAGCTTGTCCGCATTGCAACGGATTGGGAACTGTACACGAAATTAATGTTAAGAAGATTATTCCGAATCCGAAATTATCAATAAAAGCAGGTGGTCTTGCGCCTCTGGGCGAATATAAATCTTCATGGATTTTCAAGCAATTGGAAACCATCGGGGAAAAATTCGGATTTAAAATAACGGATCCTATTGAGAAAATTCCAGAAGAAGCCATGCAAATGATTTTGTATGGCGGGAAAGATAAATTCTCTATCAACTCAAAAGATCTGGGCGTTACAAGAGAATATAAAATTGATTTTGAAGGAATTTCTAATTTCATTAAAAATCAATATGACGAAAGTGCCACAACAACTATAAAACGTTGGGCAAAAGATTTTATGGACGAAATTAACTGTCCTGTTTGTGAAGGTTCACGTCTTAAAAAAGAAGCTTTGTTTTTTAGAGTAAATGAAAAAAATATCACCGAATTGTGTGATATGGATATTTCAGATTTGACGGCATGGTTTTTAGATTTAGAAAACCATCTGACAGACAAACAGCTTTTAATTGCTTCTGAAGTTGTAAAAGAAATAAAAGACCGCTTGAACTTCCTTATGAATGTTGGTTTGAATTATTTGGCTTTAAGCCGAAGTTCAAAATCGCTTTCTGGTGGTGAAGCACAACGTATTCGTTTGGCGACACAAATTGGTTCGCAATTAGTGGGTGTTCTTTATATTTTGGATGAACCAAGTATTGGCCTCCACCAAAGAGATAATGAAAAATTAATTCAGTCGCTAGAGCAATTACGTGATATCGGAAATTCGGTTATTGTGGTAGAACACGATAAAGACATGATTGAAACTGCCGATTATGTAATTGATATTGGTCCAAAAGCAGGAAAATATGGTGGACAAATCATCAGCACAGGAACTCCGAAAGAAACATTAGCATCAAATACAATTACTGCTCAATATTTGAACGGTAAAATGAAATTCGACATTCCGAAGAAAAGAAGAAAAGGAAATGGTAAATTTTTAAAACTTACTGGAGCAACTGGAAACAATCTTAAAAACGTTTCTATTGAAATTCCGTTAGGACAGTTAATCTGCGTAACGGGTGTTTCTGGAAGCGGAAAATCGACTTTGATTAATGAGACGCTTTATCCGATTTTAAATGCTCATTATTTTAATGGCGTAAAGAAACCGCAACCGTATAAAAAGATTGAAGGTTTAGAACATATCGACAAAGTAATTGACATTGACCAAAGTCCGATTGGTAGAACACCACGTTCTAATCCGGCAACGTATACGGAAGTTTTTACTGAAATTAGAAATCTATTTACGATGACTTCTGAAAGTATGATTCGTGGTTACAAAGCGGGACGTTTTAGTTTTAACGTAAAAGGAGGACGTTGCGAAACCTGCGAAGGTTCTGGTGTTAGAACAATCGAAATGAACTTTTTGCCAGATGTTTACGTAGAATGCGAGACTTGTCAAGGAAAACGTTTCAACAGAGAAACTTTAGAAATTAGATATAAAGGAAAATCTATTTCTGATGTTTTGGATATGACGGTTGATGAAGCGGTTCCTTTCTTTGAAAACATTCCAAAAATTCACAGAAAAATCAAAACAATTCAAGATGTTGGTTTAGGTTACATTACACTTGGACAACAAAGCACAACGCTTTCTGGCGGTGAAGCGCAACGTATAAAACTAGCAGGAGAATTGTCTAAAAAAGATACCGGAAATACATTTTATATTCTTGACGAACCTACAACTGGATTGCATTTTGAAGACATTCGCGTTTTGATGGAAGTAATCAATAAATTGGTGGATAAAGGCAATACCATACTTGTCATCGAACACAATATGGACGTCATTAAACTAGCAGATTATATTATCGATATTGGTCCAGAAGGCGGAAAAGGTGGTGGGCAATTGGTTGCCAAAGGAACTCCAGAAGAAGTGGCTCAGAATAAAAAGAGTTATACGGCTAAGTTTTTAAAGAAAGAACTAGAGTAGAAACAACATCTTTGTCAAAGTTTAAAACTTTGACAAAGATTAAATCTAAAAAACTTTCAGTTTTACATACACTATACCCCTGATAATGAATCAAAAAACTAAATTTGATTATTATCCCAACATTACTTTTGGATTATAATTCCTGTTTTTTATAACAATTCTAGAAAAAAGCGTTAATTTAGTATCCGCTTTTTCTAAAAAATTCAAAGTTTTAAAGAAAGATCTTTAAATTAAACCAATTGTTTATTTGAAACCAACTACCCTAGCCCTGATGGGAGCGGCATCCTTTTGTGCTAGGGTTCAGCACAAAAGATATAGCGGACAGCAGGAACTAGCTCCTTCCTTCGACTACGCTCAGGATGACAAAAAAGACATAAATAAAATAATAAATTAAAATACCTAAAATGAGATTAGAAGATTTTGATAATGATGAAGATAAAGTAATTCAGGATCGTTTAAAGCAAAAAACGTGGAATGAAATTAAAACCAATGACAGCTGGGCAATTTTTAAAATTATGTCTGAGTTTGTAAATGGTTACGAAGCAATGGGACGTATTGGTCCTTGTGTTTCTATTTTTGGATCGGCAAGAACAAAGCCAGATGACAAATACTATCAATTGGCTGAAAAAATAGCTTATAAAATCAGTAAAGCAGGTTACGGTGTGATTACAGGAGGTGGTCCCGGAATTATGGAAGCTGGAAATAAAGGTGCGCATTTGGGCGGAGGAACTTCGGTTGGTTTAAATATCGAACTTCCGTTTGAACAGCATTTTAACCCCTATATTGACCACGATAAAAACCTCAATTTCGACTATTTCTTTGTGAGAAAAGTAATGTTCGTAAAATATTCTCAAGGGTTTGTGGTAATGCCAGGAGGTTTCGGAACTTTAGACGAAATGTTTGAAGCCATCACTTTGATTCAGACTAAAAAAATTGGAAAATTCCCTATTATTCTAGTTGGAGTTGAATTCTGGTCCGGTCTGATTGACTGGGTTAAAACGGTATTGGTTGAAAAAATGCATACCGTAAGCCCTGAAGATTTAAATTTATTTAAAATCGTAGACACAGAAGACGAAGTTGTAGAAGCATTGGATAAATTCTACAAAAAGTACGATTTAAGTCCGAATTTCTAATTTTCAAAACCACATAAGTGATATAAGTCCATTTAAAAGTATATTTTTAAGCTTTGCGTTAAAAACACTTTTATCACTTATATGGTTAAATTATATTGCAAATACGCAAAAATTGAGAGCTGTTTTTTTAAACAGCTTTTTTTATACTATTTTTACAAAAATCCGTAACTTCATTATGTCCGTACATAAGTATGTCTGATAATTTTTAAGCCATTATTTGAAAGCACTTTATAAAATTATTTGCCTCATTATAGTTTTATCATTTTCGATAGAACTAACTGCACAACATCAATCTAAGATGGAAGTGGCGGTAAATCTTGAGCTTAAGACACTGAATATAAAACAGGATATTACGTATCATAATACTACAAACGACACTCTGGTTTCGATTGTTTTGAATGATTGGAATAATGCTTTTGCAGACAAAAACACGCCTTTGGCAAGACGTTTTTCTGATGAGTTTTACAGAGGTTTTCATTTGGCGAAAGCGGTAGATCGAGGAAAAACTACTATTATAAATCTAACCGAAACCAATTTTTCGGCTCTGGAATGGGAAAGAAGCGCCGAAGATCCTGATTATATCACTGTACGATTGAATCGTAAACTTCTACCGAACGAAAAAATCGATCTGCACCTTAATTATATTGTAAAAATACCAAATGATAAATTCACTCATTTTGGATTTGATCAAAATGGTGGCATGTTATTAAAAAACTGGTTCTTAAGTCCCGCTCGTTTTGAAAATGGACTTTTTGTCAAGTACAATAATTTCAATCTGGATGATATTGCAAATGCAGTGAGTGATTATGAGGTGGAAATTAAAATTCCGAATCAGTATTCTATAACTACCGATTTAAATCCAGTTTCCAAAGATTCAACCAATCAGAGCTATAATATTTATTCTTTTTCGGGCAAAAACAGAACCGATTTAAGTCTTTATATCGAAAAGCAAAATAGTTTTAGGATCTATGATAATGGCTCTTTGCAAGTTCTTACGAATTTAAGAAATAAGAAAATAGACGAATTTCAAAAAGCTATTATTATCAATCGAGTGGTTTCTTATGCTGAAAAATTTATTGGCAAGTACCCACATGAGAGAATTACCGTTTCTCAGGCAGATTATGACCGAAATCCGTTTTATGGTTTAAATCAGCTGCCTTCGTTTATTAGTCCATTTGAAGATGATTTTATGTTTGAGATTCAATTTTTAAAAACTTTTTTAAATAATTATCTCAAAAACAGTCTGCGTTTAGATCCGAGAAAAGACAATTGGGTTTATGACGGAATCCAGATTTATACCATGATGAAGTATATGGAAGAGCATCATCAGGATGAAAAAATGCTGGGAAGACTTTCGGACATGAAACTCTTTAAAAGCTATAACATTACCAATCTTACTTTTAACGAACAATACAGCTATTACTATATGCTGATGGCTCGTAAAAATCTGGATCAGCCGCTTGGCGACCCGAAAAACACGCTTATAAAATTTAACGAACAGATTGCCAGTAAATACCGCGCTGGTTTAAGTTTGAGTTATTTAGACGATTATCTTAATTATGATATTGTGCCTAAAAGCGTAAAAGAGTTTTACAATCTTAACCAATTTGGACAATCGAACCGTTATGATTTTGAAAAAATCTTAACTCAAAAAAGTCCAACAAATATCGACTGGTTCTTTAAAACTATAATCGATTCCAGAGATATTATCGATTATAAATTTTCGAATGTTTCGAGAACTGCAGACAGCGTTACATTTTCGGTTAAAAATAAAACTGGGATCTATGCTCCTATTCCGATTTACGGAATTAAAAAGAAAGAAGTTGTTTTTAAAGAATGGATTGAACCTACCAAAAAAGATTCTGTTTATGCATTCAGCCGAAAAAATGCAGACAAAATTGTCATTAATTACAATAATGAAGTTCCGGAGTACAACCAGAGAAACAACTGGAGATCTCTAAAACATGTTGCGCTGAATCGTCCTATAAAATTTAATTTCGCTAAAGATTTAGAAGATCCAGATTACAATCAGATTTTATACATTCCGACATTAAATTATAATTATTATGATGGTTTCACGCCTGGAATCCGTTTTCATAATAAAACTATTTTAGACAAGCCTTTTAATTTTGATATTAATCCGGCCTACTCAATCAAGGCAGGTACAATTTCGGGTTCATCGGCTTTTTCATGGAACCAGTATTACAGAAACAGCACCTTATATAATGTTCGCTATTCTATCAGTCAAAACTATTTTCACTATGCGCCAGATGCCACTTATTTGAGATTAAATCCGATGGTGGTGTTCCGCATTCGTGAAAAAGATTTTAGAGACAATAGAAAACAAGCGTTTATGTTCCGACAGGTTATGGTAAACCGTGAAGCGAGCAGTTATATTACAGATAATTCAGAACCCAACTATTCTGTTTTCAACGCACGTTATTCCAATACCAAAACTGAATTAATTGATCATTTTAATTTTATGACCGATTTGCAGTTTTCTAGCGGATTCGGAAAAGTTTCGGGAGAAGTAGAATACAGAAGATTATTCGAAAATAATAAAAAGTTAAATTTAAGGCTATTCGCTGGAAGTTTCTTGTACAACACAACAAACTCAGATTATTTTAGTTTTGGTTTAGACCGTCCAACAGATTATTTATTTGATTACAATTTGTTTGGAAGATCAGAAAGTACGGGATTTTTTAGTCAGCAATATGTAATTGCCGAAGGAGGTTTCAAGTCACAATTAGAGCCTTCATACGCTAACCAATGGATGACAACTCTAAACGCAAGTTATGCGATATGGAACTGGGTAGAACTTTATGGAGACATTGGTTTTTTGAAAAATAAGCATCAAAATGAGTTCTTTGCTTACGATTCTGGAGTGCGTTTAAACCTTGTTCCTGACTACTTTGAACTCTATTTTCCTGTTTATTCTAATAACGGATGGGAAATATCACAACCTAAATACAATGAAAAAATACGATTTATCATCACATTTTCGCCAAAAACGTTAGTTACTCTTTTTACCCGAAAATGGTTTTAATCAAATAAAAATTAAACAAAAACTTGCGAAATTATCAATAAAATTAAATTACATATAAAAATAACATAAATAAAATACGTAGTTTTTAGATTTGAATACAAATAATTAAATTATATTTAGTTCAAAGAATTATGATTATTGATTGTTTTTAAGTAATTTCGCGACATAAACAACATGACCCTACAAGATTATGATAAAAGAAAAAACCAATACTACACTGACATTTGAAGATTTCAAAACTGAGGTATTGAATGACTATAGAATTGCGGTTACAAGCCGTGAATGTAGTCTTTTAGGTCGAAAAGAAGTATTAACAGGAAAAGCTAAATTTGGAATTTTTGGCGACGGAAAAGAAGTTCCGCAGCTGGCAATGGCAAAAGCTTTTAAAAACGGAGATTTCCGTTCTGGATACTATCGCGACCAAACTTTTATGATGGCTATCGGCGAATTGGACGCTAAACAGTTTTTTGCCGGTTTATACGGTCACACCGATTTAGCTTTTGATCCGATGTCTGCAGGAAGACAAATGGGAGGACACTTTGTAACGCACAGTTTAAACGAAGATGGTTCTTGGAAAGACTTAACAAAACAAAAAAATTCAAGTTCAGATATATCTCCAACAGCTGGTCAGATGCCAAGATTGCTTGGTTTGGCTCAAGCATCAAAAATTTACAGAAACGTTGACGGAATTACAATTAAAGACAAATTTTCTGTGAATGGAAATGAAGTAGCTTGGGGAACCATTGGTAACGCCAGTACTTCTGAAGGTTTATTTTTTGAAACCATAAACGCTGCAGGAGTTCTACAAGTTCCGATGGTAATGAGCGTTTGGGATGATGAATACGGAATCTCGGTTCACGCTAAACACCAAACGACTAAAGAAAATATCTCTGAAATTTTAAAAGGATACCAACGCGATGAAGATTCTAAAGGCTATGAAATCTTTAGAGTAAAAGGTTGGGATTATGCCGAATTAGTTTCTACTTACGAAAGAGCTGGAGCAATTGCACGCGAAGAACATATACCGGTTTTAATTCACGTAAACGAATTGACTCAACCGCAAGGCCACTCTACTTCTGGTTCTCACGAACGTTACAAAAGTGCAGAAAGACTGGCTTGGGAAAGAGATTTTGACTGTATTCGTCAAATGCGTCTTTGGATGATTGCCATTAATATCGCTTCTCCAGAGGAATTGGCAGAACTTGATTTCGAATTAAAGAAAGAAGTTTTAGAAGCTAAAAAAGAAGCTTGGAATAACTTCATCAATCCTATTATTGACGAACAAAAGAATCTCTTAGCTTTATTGGAG
Organism: Flavobacterium sp. F52; assembly: GCF_000278705.1. Lineage (NCBI taxonomy): Bacteria > Pseudomonadati > Bacteroidota > Flavobacteriia > Flavobacteriales > Flavobacteriaceae > Flavobacterium > Flavobacterium sp. F52. The sequence goes on from NZ_AKZQ01000036.1 coordinate 23,741, forward strand.
CAAATTGCTGAAGCAAGCATCAATCATAAAGAAAGAATCAAAAAATTAATTTCTGAATTGGCTGCAATTAAAGCGCCTTTAAAAAAGGAATTATTAGTTTATGCTAGAAAGATCCTTCGTTTTATTGAAGTGCCAAATAGCAAAGTTCTTTTATCAAATTGGATTACAAAATTCTTGAATGAAACTCAAGAAAAATTCAGCAGTAATCAGCATTCGGAATCGGCTCAAAATGTATTTTCTGTACAAAAAGTTCTTCCTAAATATGCAGAAAATGCAAAACCAGATTTGGATGGAAGAATGATTCTTCGTGATAATTTTGATGCGTTGTTTGCGAAATATCCTGAAACTTTAATTTTCGGTGAAGATGTTGGAAACATTGGAGACGTAAATCAAGGTCTTGAAGGCATGCAGGAAAAATACGGAGAACTTCGTGTTGCCGATGTCGGAATTCGTGAAGCGACTATTATTGGTCAGGGAATCGGAATGGCATTGAGAGGATTACGTCCGATTGCTGAAATTCAGTATTTAGATTATTTATTGTACGCTATTCAGATCATGAGTGACGATTTAGCTACATTGCAATATAGAACTGTTGGAAAACAAAAAGCGCCATTAATCATTAGAACTCGTGGACACCGTTTGGAAGGAATTTGGCATTCTGGTTCTCCAATGGGAATGATTATCAATGCGATTCGCGGAATTCACGTTTTGGTTCCAAGAGACATGACGCAAGCAGCTGGTTTCTACAACACTTTGTTAGAATGTGACGAACCTGCTTTGGTTATCGAATGTTTGAATGGATACCGTTTAAAAGAGAAAACTCCTCTAAATTTTGGTGAATTCAAAACGCCAATTGGAGTTGTAGAGACTTTAAGAGAAGGTTCAGATATTACTTTAGTTTCTTACGGATCAACTTTAAGATTGGTTATGCAAGCCGCTAATGAATTAGCAGAACAAGGAATTGACTGCGAAGTTATTGATATTCAATCTTTACTTCCGTTTGATGTTAGCAAAGACATTGTAAAAAGTATTGCCAAAACCAACCGTCTTTTAGTAATCGACGAAGATGTTCCTGGAGGAGCTTCAGCATTCATTTTACAGCAGATTTTAGAAGAACAAGACGCTTATAAATATCTGGACAGCAAACCACAAACGCTTGCTGCAAAAGCCCACAGACCTGCATACGGAACGGATGGAGATTATTTCTCCAAACCTTCTGCAGAAGATATTTACGAAAAAGTGTACGATATGATGCACGAAGTAAATCCTTCTAAATATCCAGCTTTATATCAATAAAAATACGATTTAGATATTAAAAACGCTCCAAGATTTGGAGCGTTTTTTTGTTTTTATATACTTGGACAAAAGTTAATAATCTATTTTAATCATTTCTATATCTTTTTTCAAACCTAGTCCTTCAGATCTGCATAAAATTTTATTTCCTGAAATACTGACTATTTGAACACTAATCTTTTGACCTAAAACTCCTTTTATTGCATTATCTGGAACTTTTGTATAAGTTAAAACATATTCACAATCAGATTTCCATTCTATTGCTCCTTCAAGTACAATTCCAGTGACTGTATCAGTTTCTATTTGAACTTTTTCTCTTCTAACAACTTTATACCTTTTATAAGCAGGATTAAAATACGAAAACTTTCCAGTTTTAAAGTCGACACATTTTTTATCTTGTGAAAAACCAACGATAGTAAATGCAAATAAACACAAAACAATAAGTTTTATTCTCATATTTTTATTTAAATATCCTTCAACATAGCTCTCGCTCTCTCTAAGTCCTCAGCCGTATCAATTCCAATTCCAACATGAGTCGTTTCAACCATTTTAATACGCTTTCCGAATTCCAAATAACGTAATTGCTCTAACTTCTCAGAAGCTTCTAAAGATTTCATTGGAAGACTATAAAAGTCTAATAAAGCTTGTTTTCTAAAAGCATAAATTCCGATGTGCTGAAAATATCGTACTCCAACATTTTTCTCTCTCGGATACGGAATTACAGAACGCGAAAAATACAAAGCAAACTGCGACTGATCAACCACGACTTTTACATTATTCGGATTGTTGATTTCGTCTTCATTTGTAATTTCACGCATTAGCGAAGCCAAATCAACTTTTCTATCTGGATCATTTTTAAAAACCGATAAAACTTGCGCCAAAGGCTCTGCTTCTGTAAAAGGTTCATCACCCTGAACATTTACTACAATATCAACATCAAGGTCAGCAATAGCTTCAGCAATACGGTCACTTCCAGATTCATGTTCTTTGATGCTCTTAATGGCTTTTCCGCCATTAGAAACAATTTCATCAAAAATTAAATCGGAATCAGTTACTACAAAAACATCATCAAACAGCTTTGTTGAAACAGCCGCTTCATAAGTTCTTAAAATTACTGTTTTGCCTCCAAGATCCTGCATCAGTTTTGCTGGAAAACGTGTTGAAGCATATCTGGCTGGAATTACTGCTATTATTTTCATTCTTCTATTTTACTGAGTTCAAAAAACTCAAAATTTAGTAATTTAACTTTCACTGGTTTTAAGTGTTTGCAAATATGCAAAAATTACTTTTAAATTTTCTGTATTTCTATTTCTGTAAAAGATGAAAATCATGTTCAAGAATATTAAGACAAAAAATTAAACCGAAACTGTAACACGAAGATAAGTTGCAGGAATTAATGTAGAATTGTCATTACTTTGGTTTTGACTATTAACTAATCCTTCAAGTTTAGCATACAAATCTGAAGTTTTCCCGTTTTGTTCAGCAGCTTCAAAAGCATTCATAGTTGGACCATAGTACGTTTTTAATCGATTTAGCCATTCCGAAGGTGGAAATGTGGCTTTAAATGTAAAGGTATCTTTCTCAAAAGAAATATTTTCTTTTGGAACACCTGCATTTGTGAATCTTTCGATTACGTTATCCTCAACCCCCCAAAGCATTGGACTTACAAAACCCTCAGGAGGCGGAGGTGTAAATTCAGCACTAATTTTCAAGATTTGCGCAATCAACGTTGGATCTCCTGGTATCCAATTACCCATAATAATTTTACCTCCAGGCCGTGTAACACGAACCATTTCTTTGGCAACATCAAAAGGTTTTGGAGCGAACATAGCTCCAAAAATGCTCATCGTAACATCAAAAGATTGATTTTTCAATTCGTTCAAATCAGTTGCGTCACCTTCTTGAAATACAATATTATCCAATCCTTCCTTTTTTGCTCGAAGATTGCCAGCTTCAACTAAATTTCTTGCTATATCAACACCTAAAACATTGGCCCCCAATTTTGCCGAAGGTATTGCGGTAGTCCCATCGCCACAGCCGAGATCTAAAACATTACTATTTTCTTTAATTCCAATCTTGGCAACCAATTCCGCACCACTTTCTCTCATAGATTCTGCAACGCGTGTAAAATCGCCTTTTTCCCATAATGCTTTGTTTGGATTCATCTTAATTTTATCAGTGATTATAGTGCTGATGCCGCACTCTTACTTCATTTGTAAACATCTTCTGTTATTTTTTAAATTATCACCAGTTAATCACAAAAAGGCATTTAAAAAACTAATTAAAAAGAAGACAAAAATAAAATAATCAACTGACAAACAATTACTTACACAAAAATAAACAAATTAAATGGAAAACAACTGGAAAACTTTGAAGCGTTCTTTCGCTATTTCCATCTAAAAACAGATATACTATTTACAAAACACTTTCCAAAATATATTTATAACATATTTCTTAAAGCGTTGCATTTTAATCTCTTATAATATTTTTATTTTTATGAGAAAAAACATGATAAGAAACTTTACTTTACTTCTGCTCTATTTCTTTTTAATTCTAAGTTTACATGGTTTCTCACAAACTGGCAAGTCAAATCTCTTAAATCCATTTTCTAATCGCATTTTTTCAGGAAAAGGATATCAGCCTTTACAAGATTTAAAATGGAAATTTAAAACAGAAGGTAAAGTCTTTTCATCTCCAATTGTTCAAAACGGAATCGTTTATATTGGCAGTGAAGATGGTAATTTCTATGCTATCGATGAAAAATCTGGGAACTTAAAATGGAAATTTAAAACCAATGGAGCCGTTCATAGTTCTTCGAGTATTTACAATGACATTGTTTATTTTGGAAGTTTTGACGGACACTATTATGCTGTAAATGCTAAAACTGGAAAAGAGATTTGGCGTTTTAAAACCAAAGGCGAACATTGGTATAGTGAAGTTGGAATGTGGGGCATGAAACCAAGCGATTTATTAATGGCTGACTTATGGGACTTTTACCTTTCAACGCCTGTTATTTACTCAGACAATAAATCGGCATTGGCGATTTTTGGCAGCAGTGATGGAAACCTATATGCAGTTGATGCTAAAAATGGAACTCTAAAATGGAATTTCCAAACCAAAGCCGCTATACACAGCTCTCCTATTTTAGACAAAAGTACATTATATTTTGGTGGATGGGATGGCATTTTTTATGCTTTGGATTGTAAAACAGGGAAAGAAAAATGGAAGTTTTCTACTGAAATCAAAACAGGTTTTACCGGAATTCAAGCTTCTGCAGCTGTATCTAACGGTATCGTATATTTTGGCGCAAGAGATCCGTATTTCTTTGCGCTTGATACTGAAACAGGAAAATTAATCTGGAAATACAATGCTGAAAAGTCTTGGATTTTGAGTTCGGCTATTATTAAAGATAATACGGTTTATGTAGGAACTTCAGACACTTATGCTCTATTGGCATTGGACGCAAAAACCGGAGAAGAGAAATATCGTTTTAAAGGAAATGGATATGTTTATTCTTCGCCTGCCATTGCCGGCAATACGATTTATTTTGGAGATTTTTCGGGGAATTTCTTCAGTCTGAATTTACTTTCTAAAAAAGAATTACAAGTTACTCCAACCGAAAATAGAGACAAGTACGCTAAAACAATTTTAAACAATAATCTTTTAGATTTTACCCACGCGGCGAAGGCAACCGATTTGTCTATTTATGCAGAGAATCACAGAGTAATGAATGAATTTTATAGATTGGGACCTATTGTTTCTTCACCATTTATTATCAATAATGTTATTTTTTATGGAAGCGCAGATGGTTATTTGTATGCTTATAATTTGAGAAAGGAAAAATAATTTCCTTTCTCAAATTATAATTATCCTGATCTTACTTAATTATTCTTATCAGATTTGGATATAGATTGATGCTCATTTTTTTGCTTTTAATTGCAAAAAATATTGGCAAAACTATATTCAAAATATAAAATGCTATAAAAATATATAAAAGCATAAAAGATTGACCGTAATGCATAATTTTAGAAACAGCAAAAACTGTTATTACAATAAAAGTAAAAATCGACCAAACTATTTGATAGTTGAGCAGATTTGCTCCAATTTCTTTTAGTCCGATAATTTTATCTTTTTTCGCAATCCATAAAATAAGAGGCAAAATAATATTTCCGACAGGAATTGCGAGAAATACTAATACTGAAAGATGAAAAACAATCAAATAGCTTTTGTCTTCATGCTTTCCATAATCTAAAACATCTTCAGTATTTATATCTAAAACTTCACAAATCAGATTCAAGGTTTTCCCACGTGGTTCATTTTCGTCATTTTCAATGCGCTGAATCGTTCTTAAATTTACTTTTGAAGTTTCGGCTAATTCTTCTTGAGAAAGACCTTTTTTCTTTCTTATTTCTTTTATCTTTTTTCCAATTTCGTTCATAATCAATTTTGATTTATTATTTCGACAAAACTACTTTTGAAAAGTTGATTTTGATAACGGTTTGTTTGCGACATTTTAACGACATTCTTGTCAAAATACTGATTTTCTTGATTATAAAAATTATTACGTAAAGTTGATTACATAATTTTTACCGAAGTCATACTTAAAGAACCCGCTAATAATTTATCATTAAAAAGCTCAACTTCATCGGTTTTATCTTTTAAACCTAAAGTATACAATAACGGAAGATAATGTTCTGGAGTTGGAATAGCCAATTGAACCGCTTTATTTAGTTTTTCAAAATCAATTAAAGGCTGAAAATTTCCATCCAATAAATAATTATTTACGGTTTCTCGCGCTTCAATTGCCCAATCATAACCGTAATTGTCTTTATCAAAATTTCTAAAATCGACCATTCTAAGATTATGAACAATATTGCCGCTTCCGATAATTAAAACGCCTTTGTAGCGAAGTGCCTGCAGTTTTTGAGCCAATTCAAAATGATATTGTCCCGATTTGGTATAATCAATGCTCAACTGAATAACAGGAACATCTGCGTTTGGATACAAATGTTTAATTACGCTCCAAGCGCCGTGATCCAATCCCCAATGCTCGTCTAATTCGACCATAACAGGATCTAAGAGCTTTTTAGTTGCAACTGCCAATTCTGGACTTCCTTTTGCTGGATACTGAACATCAAAAAGTGCTTGCGGAAAACCTCCAAAATCATGAATGGTTCTTGGCATTTCCATTGCCGTTACTTTTGTTCCTTTTGTAAACCAATGCGCCGAAACGCATAAAATAGCGTTGGGTTGTGGAAGTGTTTTAGCCAAATTACGAAAACCAGTCACAAACTGATTTTCTTCAATAGCATTCATTGGGCTGCCGTGCCCTAAAAATAGAACCGGCATTTTATCTGTATTCGAAAACGTAGATGAAATCGAATGTAAGTCGTTTAGTGTTGTCATTTTTATTTTTTTTCTGCCACAGATTAAAAAGTTTTTTTTGAATACGGTTAAATTTCTCTCGCAGATTTTGCAGATTGAGCAGATTATTTGATTGCGTTTTTTAAATTGACAATCTGCTCAATCTGCAAAATCTGCGTGAAACAAAAATTAAGCATCCCAGCATTTTAACTTAAAACGAGAAAAATCTGCAAAAATCCTTTTAATCTGTGGCAAACCATTACTCCTCAAAACTATCGTCCTTAAATCCAATCAAATATAGCTTATTTTTGGCACGTGTCATAGCGGTGTAAAGCCATCTAATGTAATCAGTATCAATTCCGTTTGGTAAAAATGGCTGTTCAATAAAAACAGTATTCCATTGTCCACCTTGCGATTTATGACAGGTTATAGCGTATGAAAATTTAACCTGAAGTCCGTTGAAATATTCGTTTTCTTTTACCTTTTGAAATCTCTTGTATTTGGTTGGCTCGTCTTCATAATCTTTCATCACTTCTTCGTAAAGACGATTTGATTCTTCATACGTTAAAGAAGGCGATTCGCTGGTTAAAGTATCTAGAATTAAAACCGTTTCAAAAGGCTTTTGTTCTGGATAATCGACCATTCTGATTTTTACTTTCGCAAACTTAAATCCGTACAATTCTTTTATTCCGAAAAGCTCCAGAACTTCAATAATATCTCCGTTGGCAATAAATCCAGCTTCGTCAGTTTCTTTCAGCCAGAAATAATTATTCTTAACTACCATTAAGAAATCACCAACCGAAAGTTCGCTTTCTTTAAATAAAATACGGCTTCTAATCTGTTCATTGTACTGATTTGCTCTTTTATTAGAACGAACAATAAAAGCAGTATCTTCAATACTATAATTGCTGTAAGCCGAATTTATCGCATCTTGAATATCATAACCATCCGTCAAGCGAACAATGTCTTTAAATTTCTTTACATTAAATCGAAATTCGGTAATGAAGCTCTCTTTAAGCAATTCTCGCAATTCTGTCGCATTATATAGAATCCCAGAACTTTCTTCCTGACGCATTACTTCATCCAATTCGATATGATCAATTTCCTTACTGTAATGAAAACCCAAAGTATCAATATCCAAAGCTGGACTAACATCCAAATTTACTGGCGGAAGCTGCGCCGTATCTCCCAAAAGAATCATTTTACAGTTTTGCCCAGAATAGACATAATTAATCAAATCGTCAAGAAGCGAACCGCTGTCTAAAGTACTGTCTGAAATCATCGAGGCCTCATCGACGATAAAAATGGTGTTTTTATGTTTGTTGACTTGTTTGGTAAATGCTACTCCACCTCCAGAAGATTTCTTCGGAAAATATATTTTTTTATGAATCGTAAAGGCTGGATTATTCGAATAATTGGCAATTACTTTTGCCGCGCGTCCAGTTGGCGCCAATAAAACGTACTTTTTATTGATATCGCCTAAATTATTGACAATAGTAGAAATAACGGTTGTTTTTCCAGTTCCGGCATATCCTTTCAAAACAAAAATCGTGTCGTTTTGAGGTTCAGTCAGGAAGATTGCAATTTTCTGAAAAAAAATATCCTGCTTATAGGTTGGAGGAAAAGGAAATCGTTTTTGTAAAATACCGTAAAACTGTGCAGAATTCATAAAATAAAATTGAAATACAAAGTTCGTTTTTTTTAATGGCAATGACAAAAATCAATTTCAATGACAAAATCAAGTTTAATATGAAAATTAAAAACAATCTCAAAACTTAAATTTTAATTATACACTTAAATAACTGATAATAAACAAAATGATAACATTCTGCTAACTTTTTTGCAATATTAAATTTTGAAATTGCATGTTGATTAAGTCTTTTTCATTGATATTGAAATTGACATTGTTATTTTTTTTATTTGTAAGTTTGTGGTCGCTTAAATTCTTTCTTGATTTAAAACAGGTAACGAATTGTAAATCAACTATGTCATTACAAAATACTAACATTACTTCAAAAAATTACAGAAAACTTTCTATTCAGGTTTCCCTGACTGGATTTTCATATTGCTGTTTTGATACTTTAAACAATGTCATTACTTCTTTTAAAGAAATAAAGTTTGACACCACTAGCAAAACAAGCCGAATTGAAGATTTATTCAGCAATGCTTTTAAGGTTAATCCTGAATTAAAAGAAACTTACGACGAAGTAATGGTTATCCATAATAATAATCTTTCTACGTTTGTTCCAACTGCTTTATTTGATGAGAATTATTTAGGAAGTTACCTTCAATACACTACAAAAGTATTTGAAACAGATCACTTTACTTTTGATCAAATTCCTAATTATCAAATGAATTCTGTTTATATTCCGTATGTGAATATCAACAATTTCCTGATTGACAATGTAGGATCTTTTGATTCTAAACACGCTAATACCATTTTGGTCGAAAAAATTCTGGACAACTCACGAAACAATGACGACAAGAAAATGATTGTGAATTTCAATCCTGGTAATTTTGAAATTATCGTGGTGCAGAATCAAAAACTTTTATTGTTTAATACATTCGAATACAATACTCCAGAAGATTTTATCTACTACATTTTATTTACGGCTGAGCAAATGAGCATGAATCCTGAAAGTTTCAAATTAGAATTATTGGGAACCATTTCGGAAAACGATCCTTTTTATGCTATAGCTTACAAATACGTGCGCCATATTTCTTTTATGGATGTCTCAAACCTAAAAGAAAGAAACAGCTTTACAACCGCTCAAAATCAAAAACATTATATCTTATTTCAATCATGAGAATCATTTCAGGAAAATACAAAGGACGCAGAATTTTTCCGCCAAAAAATCTACCTGTGAGACCAACGACTGATATGAGTAAAGAAGCATTGTTTAATGTTTTGAATAATCATTTTCATTTTGACAGCTTGAAGGTTCTAGATCTTTTTTCAGGAACGGGAAATATCAGCTATGAATTTGCTTCACGCGGAAGCGCACCAATCACCTCTGTTGATGGCGATTTCGGATGCGTAAAATTCATCAAGCAAGTTTCATCAGAATATGATTTTGATATTGCTGCAACCAAAAGTGATGTTTTTAAATTTTTAGAAAATTGCAAAACCACATACGATATTATCTTCGCAGACCCGCCTTACGGGTTGGATCAGGCGACTTTTGAGAAAATTGTTCTGACTGTTTTTGAAAGGGATTTATTGGAAGATGACGGAATGATGATTATCGAGCATTCTAAATATACCAAATTGGATCATATGAGTAATTTTTCGTTTCAGAAAAGCTACGGCGGTTCTTATTTTAGTTTTTTCGAACTAAATTCAACCGATGATGACGAAGAATTACCACATGATGATTCTAAAAAAGAATCTGAAGAAGATGAAGGATAAATTAAAAAAAATCCCATTTTTTTAATTCCAAATTTCAGCTTTTAAAATTAAAAATATCAAGTTCCAAATTCCAATTTTCTACCTGATGTCGAGATTGGAATTTGGAATTTTTATTTTTGAAATTTCAAACCTTATCTGATTCGGTTTTCCTTTTCATTAACGCTTTTTTCTTTGAATTCAGAATCTTTAATCTTCCCGAAAGAATAACGAAGCGTTAGAGAAACTTCGTTTGCATCAACTAAATATCTGGCTCTAGAACTTATCGTATTAATTGTAAATCTTTCGGTATAAATAGTGTTTTTAAAAATATCATTGTAGTTCAACGTACAATTCCAGTTCTTGCCAAATGTTTTTGCAAGAGATAAATCGAAAATCAACTTAGCATTTCTTTCAAAAACTCCTTCTTTTTGTTTGGTTGCTCCCCAAAAAGAGAGAACAAACGTGAAATCTTTGGGTAATTTAAATGTATTATTTGAATAGTAATACAAATATGTTCTAGATGAATTGAATACTGCCGATTGGTCTTCAATTTTATTAGTTGCAAAAATTAAAGAATTGGTGTTAGTCCAAATTTTATAAGTAAATGGCAGGGTAAATTCAATATTATAACCCGATTCTTTCTGAAAGTTTTTCTCAGTAAAAGTCAAAACATTTCCTTGACTGTCAAAAACAAAATCTTGGTAAACAGGATTTTTATTCTGGTATAAAGTAAATTTTAAAGATTTATCATAATACTGAAAAGCAGTAGAAATTACATCCATAAATGTCGGCCCCAAATTGATGTTGCTTCCATAAATAAAATACGGATTTATATATGTTGCAATCATACTCAAAGAAGAATAATTGGGTCTTGAAACACTTTTAGAATAATCGAAACTTATAGATTTTGTGCTGTCTATTGAAAAAGAAAACTGTGCCTTTGGAAACATTTTAGTGTAATTTTTATCAATCATGACATTACTCTCCGTACTGTATTTTCCGCTTACATTAGTGTTTTCTAGTCGCAATCCTATTGAGAAATCGATCTTCTTGATTTTTCCTGATAGTTGAGAATAAGCCTCTAAATTTTCTTCTTTAAAATTATAACTGAAAACTGTATTTTCATTTTTCTGATAATCAAAAACATCATAATCTGATCGTGATTTTGCAGCCGAATAAAGTCCGCCGTATTCCCAGTTTATTTCATTTTTGAACTTTTTTTCTAAATCAATTCTTCCTGAAAAAACATCGACATTAAACTTTTGATCGCGGTTTTGAGATAACTCCAATGCATTTTCATTAAAACTATTTTGAACCAAACTCCACAAATGCTGATTAAAATTTGACACTTGAAAACCAGCAAACAATTTAGTATCAATGGCTTTTATTTTCTTTGAATAATTTACAACTGAATTAATAAAATTCTTGTCACTAGCATTATCACTGAAAGTAAAAACATTATTTATTTCATCTTGAGTCTGATTAAATGTAAATGTGTTAATGTCGAAAGTATCGCTTTGCCTTTTGCCATTTACATTGATAGACAAATAATCTTCTTCATTTATTTTGTAAAATATACCTGCGCCAAAAACATATTGATTTCTGTAAGTAGTAGCAGAAACATCATAATCTGAAATAATAGATGTTTGCGGAATCTGGTATGCAATACTGTGATTTTCCCAAGGATTTAAACGGTTGTAATTAAAATTGGCTTTCCATTCCAGTTTGTTTTTTTTGAAACTGGAATTGAATCCTAAATAATTATTGAAATTCTTTTTAAACGAAGCCGTTTCAGAAATATCAGTTTTAAAACCTTCTTTTCGGCTTAGTTTTCTAGTAATTAAAATTACTGCCCGACCCTCTGCTTCATACTTTGAAGACGGGTTTTGAATGATTTCAATTGTTTTAATATCGTTCACAGAGAGAGAGTTCAGTTCGTTTATTCCCACTCTCTGATTATCAATATAAATCAACGGCGTCCCTTTTCCAACTACAGATATATTTTCGCGATCTGAGCTTACTAGAACATTTGGCAATTTTGAAAGCAAATCGACTGGATTTGGAATGGAATTGTAAACCGAATTGGCAACATCGACTTTTATATTTCCGTTTGAATTTGTAAACGTCTTTTTCTCTTTATTGATTACTATTTCATCCAATTGATTTGTAAGCGAATCTTTTGGCGTTACACTCTGGGCATTAGCAACATAGGAAAGACCAAAAAATAAAAGTGTAATAAGAAGTTTTAAGGGCAGATAAATATTCATTTTAAATTGATTAGTGTTGCTGCAAAAATGCTTTGAAAACCTAATTCCGAAAGTTAATCGTAGGTTAATGCAGGGTTAATCTGCCATTTGTATGGTAAAAGCTGTATTTTTGAAACAGAATTCCAAAGAGATATGAAACAAAGAATCAATTTACTAATCGCATTTTCTGTCATCGCATTAATTGTGCTTATGACGGTGCAATGTTATTTAGTAAAAACAGCCTACGAATACAAAGTGGCGCAGTTTCATACACAGATTAAAAATGAAATTGCTCAGATTTCTAATAACTATAGCGATATTGATTCGGCTTTTGTAGCAAAAAAAGAAGCGCTTTACAAAAGTCTTTCTGAAAAATACATAAAAGGAAAAAACACCAAATTGGATATCAAAATTGGTGTTTTACAAAACGAATATCAGAGTGCCGTAACACAAGAAATTCAGCGAAAATTTGAAAGGGATTTGCCTAATTTCAAGATTGATTTTGCCATTGTACTCAATAAATTCATTCTGTATCAAAGTGCAAAAAAAGCCGATACGATTTTCTCAGAAAAGCCTTTTATTCAAAACAAACTATACGGAAATCTTGCTTCTTTAAATCACGCTTTTTTAGTGAGAAATTATGTTGGAACAACCAACGGAACTTTTGAAAATCAGGAATATCAATTGCTGACAGAAGATTCAATGTACGTTTCTGTAATAGATTGGGAAATGATTATTTTGAGACGAATGACTTTTATTCTCATTCTATCTCTATTATCCATTCTGACTTTAATTACGCTTTTTGTCATTGCCTTAAAAGCTTTGATTAAACAGAAAAAAGTAAGCGACGTTAAAACCGATTTCATCAATAATATCACACATGAACTTAAAACGCCTTTGGCAACTTTAGGAATTTCGACAAAGATTTTAGCGCAGAAGAATATTCGTGACAACGACGAAAATTTCAATGCAATTGTGAGTACAATTTCACGCCAAAACAATCGCCTTCAGAATTTGATTGATCAGGTTATGGCCAATTCTTTGGCTGAAAATGAACTTGAATTGCAGAAAGAAAAAATAGAAGCCGAAGACTTCCTGCTTTCTATCGTAAATGATTTTAAGATTGCTTTCCCTAAAATTGCTTTGAAGACCGATTTTCAGACTAAAAAGACAATTTTGGTTTTGGATAAATTCCATTTGACAACTGCTTTTTTAAATGTTTTGGAAAATGCTGTAAAATACGGTTCGAGCATAATTACTGTAAAAACCAGAATTGTAGAAAAGCAATTTTCTGTAAGTTTTGAAGACGACGGAATTGGAATTGCCAAAAACAAACAAGCCTTCCTTTTTGAGAAATTTTATCGTGTCGAACAAGGAAATCTGCACAATACAAAAGGCTTAGGTTTAGGATTGTATTATGTGGATCAAATCGTAAAAGCGCATCAAGGTTCTGTAAACGTTATTAGCGATTTAGGAAAAGGCTCTCAGTTTACTATTTTATTAAAAGTTTAATTCCCTTATTTTGAAAAGATTACTTTTAGCCGAAGACGATTTTGATTTTGCGGCGATTTTAAAACAGTATTTAGAACTGCATCAATTTGAAGTAATTTGGGCAGAAAACGGCGAAATAGCTTTAGACTATTTTAAAAACCAGGTTTTTGATATTTGCATTTTTGATGTAATGATGCCTAAAATGGACGGATTCTCATTGGCCGAAAAAATAATTACCATCAATCCAGAAATTCCTTTTATTTTTCTAACGGCGAGAAAGCTCAAAGAAGACAAAATCATCGGTCTAAAACTTGGTGCAGACGACTATATCGCAAAACCTTTTGAAGTTGATGAGTTGGTTCTTCGTTTGCAGAATATCCTAAAAAGAATCGAGCAAAAAAGAAGTCTGGATGGAAATAATATAATCGAAATTGGTTCGTATATTTTTGATAACGAACGCTTAACGCTAAACAATAAAAATCACGTCCAGCAACTTACAGAAATGGAAGCTTCTCTTATCGAATATTTATATTTGAATCATAATCAACTCTTAAAAAGAGATCAGATTTTAATGTCGATCTGGAAAAAAGATGATTATTTCTCAGGAAGAAGCATGGATGTTTTTATCAGCAGGCTTAGAAAGTACTTCAATTCAGATCCTAAAATTAAAATCGAAAGTGTTAGAAACATAGGGTTAGAATTTAAAATTGAAAAATAGCATCCTGTAAATCATATAATTTTTCATAAGCAATTGTATAACAGCAGTTAACTTATCGAAATTTAACTTTGTTAGAGAACTTTTAAATCTAACAATTATGAACCTAAAAAGATTTTTCGGCGGATTGCTTACAATCCTCGGAATAGTAGGACTTATTTATACTGCCGTTATTTTTGCCGGCACATCTGGAGAAACCAGAGATATCAAATCGCTTATTATTTACGGAATATTAGGAATTGTCTTTTTCATGTCGGGCATAAGCTTGGTGCGAACAACTAAAGATGAATCTTAATTCTAAAGTAACAAAGTGGCAAAGTTTTAAATTCTTTGTCACTTTGTTACTTTGTTATTCTGTCACTCCGCAACTTTATTACTCAAATCCAAATCAGTAAAATCTCTTTCTGTTTTAGAAATTATGATCGTCGCGACCGTGTTTCCGATTAAGTTGGTAATTGCTCTCGCTTCGCTCATAAATTTATCTACACCCAATAAAAATGCTAAACCTTCGACTGGAATTTTATGCAATGCCGTTAAGGTTGATGCTAAAACAATAAATCCGCTTCCCGTGACGCCTGCCGCGCCTTTTGAAGTAATCATCAGAATTCCGATAACGGTCAGGATTTCGAAGAAACTCAAATGCACATTATATAATTGCGCAATAAACAGCACCGACATCGAAAGGTAAATTGAAGTTCCGTCCAGATTAAAAGAATAACCAGTCGGAATCACCAATCCCACAACCGATTTACTGCATCCCATTCTTTCTAGTTTTACCATAATACTTGGCAGAGCAGCCTCAGAAGATGAAGTTCCGAGAACGAGCAGAAGTTCTTCTTTGATATATTTTAAAATTGAAAGTATACTGATTTTATAATATTTTAATATGCTTCCCAAAACCAAAAAGACAAATAATGCCATGGTCAAATAAACACAAAGCATCAATTTACCAAGCGGAATTAACGTCGCCAGACCAAATTTCCCAATTGTATATGCCATTCCGCCAAAAGCACCAATTGGAGCGAGATACATTACATATTTTAATCCGAAGAAAACCACTTTAGAAAATCGTTCTAGAACCAAAATCGTCTGCTCTCTTTTTTGGTAAAAGTTTAGCGCGATCCCGCAGATAATAGCCGCTAACAAAACCTGCAGCGTAAAATTGGACAAAAAGAACTGCAACCAAGAAAAATCCTTTGCTGCGCCATTTGTATATTGGCTTGCATCGCCAAAAGTCAATCCCGATTTATCAATTTTTCCAGGTTTAAATAAATAAGCGACTGCTACACCAATTGCAAGAGCAACGGTCGAAACCACTTCAAAGTAAGTTAAAGCTTTAACCCCGATACGTCCTACTTTTTTCAGATTTCCCATTCCTGAAATTCCCAAAACAATCGTTAGAAAGATAATCGGACCAATAAAAAGCGAAATAAGCTGAATAAACTTCTTGCCTAGAAATTCCATTTTTACACCATTTTCAGGAGAAAAATGTCCAAGCAAAACACCCGAAATAATAGCAATTAAAACCCAAAAAGTAAGATTGGTTACAACAGTTCTAAAAAGACTTTTTTTTGCTTTTGAAGATGGATTTGGAGTGGTAATATTCATGAAAGTAAGTTAGATAGTTCACAAATATATAAAAAATGCAGACCTATAAGCCGGATTCTGTTCTTGCCTTATTTTGCAACAAGACAATACCTTATCATTTATCTAGATCCACCATTACTGATGGACTCAATCTACCTACCCTTCGGCAACGAACGAGAAGCCCTTAAATGCCGATATACTTGGTATTTCACCGCATAGAGTTTACCTGGTTTCACTACAGCATTACCTGTACATACTTTCTGCTGCACTTGTCCTAATCCTCTCGTTCCAAAAAACGAGAGAACCGACGGGCGTTACCCGCTATGCCTCTCTATGGTGTCCGGACTTTCCTCCCCTCCGATAAAATCGGAGCGACGATAAGGCGGTCTGCGCTGCAAAAGTAGCGATTTAAGAACTAACAATAATGATTTTAAATTTCAGATTTTATGAATTTTATCATAACTTTTTAATTTTAAAATAGTTATCTTTAAAAATCTATAATTTTAAATTCAGTTTATCATGAAAAGAATGTATCATTACGCAACTGTTTCAAAAGCTTTAGATCAATTGAATGAAAAAGGATTTACGTGCGATTTTAATCGAAATGCTGATGCGATTAAAAAGAATCCTGAGAAATTTGAAATTGTTCATGTGTATCGATACGAGGGTGAGTCAGACCCAGCAGATGAGGCAGTTGTATACGGAATTAAGTCGACTTCGGGCAAAAAAGGAGTTTATGTTGCTGGTTTCTCAGCCGATTCAGACCAGGAAACAGCAAAGTTTTTATTTGATTTAAGCATTAGAGGAAGGTAATTTTAAAATCCAATCCAGAGCTTGAAAATAAAAAAATCCAAATTCCAATTGTATTAATACAAAACTGGAATTTGGATTTTTTTTATTTGAATTTGCCAATTTTAGGGTGTCGGTATTTTCAATTTCCAACCTGGCTGAATTAAATCAGGATTTGAAATAATATCTTTGTTTGCTTCAAAAATATCCTGCCAGGAAACTCCATACGCTTTTCCAATCTTCGAAAGAGAATCCCCTATTTCAACTGTATATTCTCTAGAAACACCTTCCTCAACTTCAATATTCATTACCACATCAGCCGATCTATATTCTGGATCGAGTTTTTCATAAGCATTCCAAAGCTTATTTTTATCTACAGCAGATTTTGCTATCCCATCAATATAAAGCACATTATCTTGTTCTCTTACCTGTAAATTTTCGATTCCTAATTCAGATGCTAAATCGATTACTTCTCTGTATTTATCCTGTATACTCATGACATCCCTATTTAATAGTTAATTGATTGTCTACTTTTTTCGGATGCAATTCCTGTATACTTTGCATTAACGGCTGTAATTTGTCTTTTTTAATTTCACCCGAAAGTGTCACAACACCGCCAACAACAGTAGCGCTAACGCCGTCGTAAGCATCTACAACTTTGCTAACCGATTTATCTAAATCGGCATCAGAATTAATAACAACAGTAGCCGCAGCTGGCTCTTGATTGGCTCTTGCTAATTCGCAGGTATTTATTACAGATTTTACCCCTTTGGTTGCTCGTACGCTTTTTTCAATATTTTTCTTGAAAATTTCGTCTTCGCAAGTTCCCGCTATTGTTGCAACGCCATCATGTACAGCAACTTGTATCGTTGCAACGTCACCGAGTTTTTCTCTAATTGCTGCTTCAATATCAGCATCGTTAGGTTTGCATGATACCAGAGCAATACTAAGGCTCATTCCTAATAAAATGGATCTCATTTTCATAATACTCTCTTTTAATAATTTACATTTTTAAAATTAAAAAGATTAAGCATCAAAAGATTATAGGATGTTACTGTGAGTTTTATAAGTTTTTCAGTTAATTGAATTTTGTTCTTTTCTTAAAAGAGGCACATAAAAAAACCTCAAATTTTTCAATTTAAGGTTAAAATAATTCAATCTATAAAACTCTAATTAGGCAAATAATCAAGTTTAGTCAAGACCCTATCTTCTATATTCCCTAGTACATCGCCATATTTTTCGGTATATAGTTTTTTGATATCGATCCATTCTTGGTCTTTTCTAAAATCTTCCCAAGCTTTTTTCATCGTTACTTCATTTGGCCATTCTAGAAAATAGACAAACTCCGTTTTCTTATCTGATTTTGATTCGTAAATAGAAATAATCTTAAAGTTGTATTTCTTCATAATACGCATAGCATGATCACGAAAACGTTCGTGAAATTCTTTTTTATTGCTTTCAAAAATCTCATAGATTCGCAATTGATAAATTGGACTCGTTCGAGTTTTTTGCGCTTTTGCAGTAAATACTGCAAGCAAAATTAATAGTAGAAAATACTTCTTCATACCTTATAAATTTATCAGCTTCCTAATTTGCCATAACGTTGCTGTTCTGAAAAATAAATAATAATTGTTTTTCCATTCTTTTTATAAGGGTAAAACAATTCATAATTTCCTTTACTTGAACTATATCTTAATTCCTCATTATTTTTATCAAAAACCTCATTCAAATAAGCTCTTTCTTCTTTAGTTGTCTTATAAATATAATTCGCTTTATGGGGCTGTATGCTATCATTTGTATCCAATGTATCCAAACTTTCATTGTAATATGCATTAAAACCAAGAAAAACAGGCGAATCTTTAATGGAATCTTTTACAATTAGGGTTACGCTCGGAAAGTTTTTATCTGTTGAAGACAAGACTCTTAAAATTCCAGTTGTTTCCTTAATGTATGATTTAGAAAATGTATAATTCAAAAGTTTGTCACTATTTGCTTTGTTTGATTCTATAATAGATTTTGCAGAACTAATTAGCATTTTTTCTTTTTTAGCAGAAGTCAAATAATCACCGCCAAAAAGTATAATTAAAATTAAGGGGAAAATTAAAAACAAGACAGCAAACTTGCGTCGGTTTGATTTGGTGTTTACTTCATCTTCATTTTTTCTTTCGGCAATTCTTGTCAAATTAAACATGAGATTCACTATTAGAGATCCAGCCATAAGAGCAAGAATTCCGAGAATGCTTAAATAAAAGCTTTCGGTCATATTTTCTCTAAATACTTTTAGTCCGAAAACCTCAATTACAATAAATGTAAAAACCCAATACACTAATAAAAGTATAGAGGTGATTCCGATAATATTACTTAATTTGACGATTTGTTTTGCGTTCATACTTTCTAATTAATAATAAATAGGCTGTTAAATGTTTTGCATTAAAAGTATTACTTTTTCTTTAAACGTTGCAGATAATATTTTTTTCTTTCTACAATTCAATCACTTAAAAATCTTTCAATTTTTAAATTTTTAAATCATTAAATTATACTCTATATTTGCTATCCAATAAAAGAGAATATGGAACAATTTGTAGTATCGGCACGTAAATATCGCCCGCAGACCTTTAAGGATGTTGTGGGGCAAAAAGCCATTACCAACACTTTGTTGAATGCTATAGAAACCAATCACTTAGCATCTGCTCTTTTATTCACAGGACCACGTGGAGTTGGTAAAACAACTTGCGCGCGTATCTTGGCAAGAAAAATAAATCAGCCTGGATATGACGATCCTACTGAAGATTTTGCATTTAACGTTTTTGAGCTAGATGCTGCTTCAAACAACTCGGTTGATGACATTCGTAACCTTATCGATCAGGTTAGAATCCCGCCACAAACCGGACAGTACAAAGTATATATCATCGACGAGGTCCACATGTTGTCTTCGGCCGCTTTTAATGCTTTTCTTAAAACATTAGAAGAACCGCCAAAACATGCTATTTTCATTTTAGCGACAACAGAAAAGCACAAAATTCTTCCAACGATTTTATCTCGCTGTCAGATTTTTGATTTCAAAAGAATTACGGTAAAAGATGCTAAAGAACATTTGGCAGATGTTGCTGAAAGTCAAGGAATCGTTTTTGAAGATGATGCACTGCACATTATTGCTCAAAAAGCAGATGGCGCCATGCGTGATGCTTTGTCTATTTTTGACCGTGTAGTTTCGTACTGCGGAACAAACTTGACGCGTCAGGCAGTAACCGAAAACCTAAACGTTTTAGATTACGAAACTTATATTTCGATTACCGATTTACTTTTAGAAAATGAGATTCCGAAACTTTTACTAGCATACAATGATATCTTGGCTAAAGGTTTTGACGGACATCATTTTATTGCTGGTTTGGCTTCACATTTCAGAGATTTATTGGTAAGCAAAACACCTTCAACTATTGCTTTATTAGAAGTTGGTGAACAGGCGCAACAAATATATGCGGTTCAATCTCAAAAATGTTCTCAGGAATTTTTGCTTAAAGGAATTGATATTGCAAATGACTGCGATTTAAAATACAAATTAAGTCAGAATCAACGACTTTTGGTTGAATTATGCTTGATGCAATTGGCCTCTATCAACTTTGATGGAGAAAAAAAAAAGTTGAGCAATTCATAATTCCGCCCGTTTACTTTAAAAACGGAGGCTATTCTATAGTTGAAGTTCAAAGTCCAAGTAAGGAAGATTCAAATACAAAATCCCAAATTCCAAATTTGGAAGAAAAAAATAATGCCGCATCTGTAAATACCCAAAATACAGTTCAAGTTCCTGTCGAAAGTCCAAAAGTTCAGACTCGTGAAACTCCGAAAACAGATACAAACGGTGCTCCAAAAGTTTCTGCCTTTTCTCTTGCCAGTATTCGGAAGAAAAAAGAAATGGAGGAAAGCAGCAAATCGTACGTTAAACCTTCTTCTGTTTTACCAACCGAAGAATTTAATGAAACCGATATGCGTCTTCATTGGAACAAATATGCAGAACGTTTAGGTCAAAAGGGATTAAAGATCATGGAATCTATTTTATTGATCAACGATCCTGTTTTGGATGGAACGAGAATTACATACGAATTGCCAAACGAGGGTTCTAAACTGGAATTTGAAAGCCAGATGAATGGTTTATTAGGTCATTTAAAAGGTCATTTACATAATCACGATATTACTATTGAAGTTATTGTAAATGAAAAAGTTGAAATGAAACGAAGCTATAACAATCAGGATCGTTACAATCGTTTCTTGGAAATCAACCCAAATATTGAACTTTTACGCACAACATTTGGATTGGACTTGAAGGATTAATTTTTTAATAGCGGTAAATTTTTCTTTTTAAATTCTATTATTTTTCCTATTTCATGTTATTAAAATAAAACCCCAAATTATTTGTTTCTAACCCCGAACTTATAGACTTTTTCTAGCCATTTTTTTCTTTGTTCTTCATTAGAACCTTTTATAATTCCGATATAGCTTACTTTGACCGGTTTTACGCCACAAAATTCTAAAGTAGATTTTTTTAACTGATTGACACTTGGTCTTCCAAAAAACAATCTATAATACCAGCTTGGCTGATCTAGGGTTGTGATGATGTGAGCTGTTTTGCCTTTGAGCAATTTATCCCACCAAACCGAGTTTTCACGATACTGGAAAGCCATTCCTGGCAGAAACAAACGATCGATAAACCCTTTCGTTAGCGCAGGAAGTCCGCCCCACCAAACGGGATGAATCCAAACTAAATGATCGGCTCTTTTTATTTTTTCCCACGATTCTAATAAATCTGGCTCAAGATCTATTCTTTTATGGTAGCCAAATTTGAGATTTGGATTGAAATTTAAATTGGCAATTGTAATGGTTTCTACTGTTGCTCCAGAAGCTACAGCACCTTTTTGATACGATTCTGCAATTCCGAAATTGAAACTTTCTGCATTCGGGTGTCCGTTTATAATTAGTATTTTTTTCATATCGAAGTTTTTTCAAAAATACTATTCATACATTTTCTTTTACTGGACAAATGTCCTAAAATGACTTTTTCCCACAGATTTCACAGATAAAATGATTCTTAATTTTAATGCTAAAATTTCAAACACATAGAAACATAGAATTATTTTTATGAAAAAGTCTATTGAAAAAATCTAAATTTAAACATATAGACTATAGTGATCTGAAAAGGTTATTTCTCGCAGATTTGGCAGATTGCGCAGATTTAGAAAATAATAAAAGATTTACGCAGATCTCTTAGCTAAAATATTTTAAGCCTAACTAGTTAAAATAAAATCTGCTAAATCTGCGAGAGAATTAATTACACAACTGCTTTTCGTATTCGACTTAAATGTCTTGGTGTGATTCCGAGATAAGAAGCCAAATATTGCAACGGAATTAGCTGAATATACTTTTGATGATTTTTACAAAGTTCTTCGTAACGTTGCGCACCCGATAGTTTTTGAAAAGAAACCATTCTTTTATGCAGGTTTACAAATTCTAATTCAGTTAATTTTCTGCCTGTTTCCTGCCAATTAGAACTTGATTGATACAATTTCTCTAAAGCTTTTCTATCTAGAATCTGCAATTTTGTATCGGTAAGAGCTTGAATATTTTCTTCTGCTTTTTCTTTTGTAATAAAACTGGCAAAAGAGGCCATAAATTCGTTTTCAAAAGCAAAACAATTGGTGATTTCGTCGCCTTTATGATTGACAAAAAAGGAACGTAGAATTCCTTTTTCGATAAAAACTATTTCGTTGCAAACCTGATTTTCAGTCAATAAAAGCTCTCCTTTTTTTACTGTTCGAAATGTAATCAAACTGTCTAAAAGACTTAATTCATCGGCAGAAAAATCTTGAATGGACTGAAAAACAGATTTCATATCTTATTCGTTTGAAGAAAAAATCCTTCCGATTCTTTTGTCTGGAATAAGCCATAACATTGCAACTGTAAAATAAGCTGCTCCAGAAATCCACTGGTTAAAGAATGCCGTAACAATTCCGATAACATATAAAACTAAGGAGATTTTACCTTTATAATCTTTGTTAAGCGCTTTTCTCAAAGCAGAATTCTTTCCTTCGCTACACATGATCGTATACTGCAAAATAATATAAGAGATTGCAGAAAGAAGCAGCACAACACCATACATTGTCATTGCGGCTTTCTCAAAATTATGCTCTCCCATCCAAGCAGTTGAGACAGGAATTAAGGAAAGCCAAAATAAAAAGTGCAGATTACTCCACAATACTTTTCCGTTTACTTTTGATAAACTATGTAGCAAGTAGTGATGATTATTCCAGTATATTCCAACGTAAATAAAACTCAAAATATAGCTCAAAAACTTCGGGATAAGCGGTTTTAGATCTGCAAATTCATGTCCTTCTGGTGCTTTAATTTCCAGAATCATAATCGTTATAATGATCGCCAAAACGCCATCACTGAAAGCTTCAAGTCTGCCTTTATTCATTTAAAAAAATAGATATTAAATTTTACCGTAATACATTGCTTTTACGATACCATCAGAAAGTCCGATTTTAGGAACATAGATCTGTCGTGCACCACTCCACTTCATCGCATTCAGATAAATACGAGTTGCATGGATAATTACGTCGGCACGATCAGAGTTCAAACCTAATTCGGCAATTCTCTGTTCGTAAGTCAACGAATTTAAAAAGGCATATTGTGAGTTAACATAGATGTACGAAAGTGGTTTTTCCTGCTGTTTCCCAGACATTTTAAACAATTTATTGATGTTTCCTCCAGAACCTATTAGCGTTACCTCATCATAATCTGCAGTATTGGTTTTAATCCATTTTTCGATTTCATCCCAAACTACGTCATGAACCATGTTGTTCAATAAACGAACGGTTCCTGCTTTGAAAGATCTTGAAGTAATCATTTTTCCGTCAGAGAATAAGGTAAACTCGGTGCTTCCACCTCCAACGTCCACAAAAAGATAAGTTTCGTCAGATTTAATTAAGTGATGCAAATCTGTAGAAGCAATAATTGCGGCTTCTTTTTTACCGTCGATAATCTCGATTTTAATATCGGCTTTTTTCTTAATTAAAGCCACAACTTCTTTTGCGTTATAGGCTTCGCGCATTGCGGAAGTTGCAAATGCCATATAACGCTCTACTTTATGTACTTTCATCAAAAGGTTGAATGCTTTCATGGCATCTACCATTCGATCTATATTTTCTGGTGAAATTTCTCCAACCGTGAAGGCATCTTGTCCTAAACGAATTGGCACACGAACTAGGGAACTTTTATTAAACTGCGGTTCTTTGCCTTCTTGTTCCACAACGTTAGCGATCAAAAGCCTCATGGCATTTGAACCGATATCTATCGCTGCAAACTTCCTAATATTAATCATGCTCACTTTATGATTTTGAAAATTGGTATTTAGTATTAATTTACTTTTTGAGGAACCTCTTCTAATAGGGCTACTTTATTCTGATAATATTTATAGGTTTCAAATTGTGCTCTAAATGGGGCATGATGATTTTTAGGCTTATATTTATTATCTAATTTATAAGAATGATATCTCACTTTTACATTTCCTTTCCATGCAATATTGAAATTATCAATCAGTTCTTTTTTAATTTCAAGGTCGTAAATCGGACAGGTTACTTCGACTCTTCCGTCTAAATTTCTGGTCATAAAATCGGCAGACGAAATGTAAACTTCGGTCAAGCCAGCGTTTCCGAAAATATATACTCTTGAATGTTCCAAGTAATTGTCTACGATACTTATCGCTTCGATGTTTTCGCTCATTCCTGGAATTCCTGGAATTAAAGAGCAAATTCCTCTTACCTGAAGCTGGATTTTTACTCCCGCATTACTTGCTTCGTATAATTTATCGATCATTTTAAAATCGGATAAACTATTCATTTTTAATTTAATGTGAGTTTTTCTTCCAGCAAGCGCATGAAGAATTTCACGATCAATCAATTTAATGAATTTAGTTCTGGTATAATGAGGTGACACAATTAAATGTTTGTATCTGTGTACTCGATAATTAATATCAAAAAACTCAAATATTTTGGATGTGTCTTTTAAAATTCCCTGATGGCAAGTGAAAAGCGTTACATCGGTATAAATCTTTGCTGTTGATTCGTTGAAATTTCCAGTTGAAATAAATCCATAACGACGGTTTTTGCCCTCTTCCAATCTCTCGATTACACAAATTTTACTGTGCACTTTCAGTCCTTTGATACCAAAAATAAGTTCGATTCCCTCGGTCTGCATTTGTTCTGCATACGAAATGTTCGAAGCTTCATCAAAACGTGCCTGAAGTTCGATTTGCACCACCACTCTTTTGCCATTTTTGGCGGCGTTTATCAGCGAACTGATAATTTGAGAGTTCTTAGCTAAACGATATAAGGTGATTTTAATGCTAGTTACTTTTGGATCTAACGCTGCTTCACGCAAGAATTTTGTCAGATATGAAAATGACTGATAGGGCGCATGCACCAAATAATCTTTTTTAGAAATTTTTTCTAGAATACTTCCCTCCAAACTCAAACCTGGAACTGGCAGTGGCTCGTTTGGCTTATACAACAAATCGTATCTACCAAGGTTTGGAAAACTCATATAATCACGACGATTATGATACCTTCCTCCTGGAATTATACTGTCTGTTTCTACAATTTTCATTTTATCTAAGAAAAATTGCAGGGTATCTTCTTCAATTAAATTATCATAAATAAAACGAACAGGCTCTCCTATTCGGCGATCTTTTACAGACGAAGCAATTTTTTCAAGCATACTTTTGCTTAAATCACTGTCTATGTCCAATTGTGCGTCACGAGTAATTTTGATCATGTGGGCAGAAACGCTCTTATAATCAAATATATTAAATATGTTTTTCAGTTTAAAACGAATCACATCATCAATTAAAATAACGTATTGTTTTTCGTCTTCAGATGGAAGCACAACAAATCTGTTGATGTTTTTTGGAATTTCAATTAAAGCATAACGAACCTCATCGTTTGCCAATTCTAAACGAACTGCCAAATATCCTAAAGTATCTTTTAGAATTGGGAAAACCGCTAAATCATTTAAAATGATGGTTACCAATTCCGGACTTAACTTTTGGGTATAAAAGTCTTTTAAGAAACACTCTTGTTTTGGTGTAATCTGTGTTTCGTTGATGATAAAAATATTTTCAGATTCTAGCTCTGCTTCAATATTTCCTAGAATACGCAAACTTTCAGATTGCTGCTGAATTACGATTTCAGTGATATCTTTAATTAATTGGTGAGCAGAAATACCTCCTAAATATTTTTCGCCAGAAATACCTGAGAGACTTAATCGTCGAATGGCCGCGTACCGAACTCTAAAAAATTCGTCTAAGTTGTTTGAAAAAATTCCAACAAAACGCAGTCTGTCTAAAAGTGGCACTGTATTGTCTGCTGCTTCCTGAAGTACTCTTGCATTAAACGCTAACCAGCTTTTTTCTCTATCGATATATTTCTGTTCGTACACTGTAATTATTTTAAATCTTTGGGGAAAATAGTTTTATGTGTTTTGCCCTTATGGATCGTGTCCCAACTTTCGGCATCAAACTGTAACGATACAAAGCCCGAAGTTGGTACATTTTCTATAAAAACATCCCCAAATTTATTAACAAAATTTGTAATAGCCTCGTTATGTCCGAAAAGAATAACGCTTTCAAAACTATTATCACACGATTTAATAACTTTTTCAAGCTGCTTCTCATCAAAAGTGTATAAATCGTCTTTAAAAATGATACTTTCTAATGGATAGGATAAGTTTTGCGCAAAAATCAAAGCAGTCTCTGTAGCTCTCACAGCTGTACTGCTCCAAATAATATATGTTTTTGGAAGATACCCTGAAATATTTAATGAAACATCATGCGCATCTAAAATTCCTCTTTTCATTAATGGACGATCAAAATCTTTCAATGGTGCTTCCCAGCTAGATTTGGCATGACGAATTAATATAAGATTTTTCATAAGTAGCAAAATTTTAAAAACCTGAATTGCAGGTCATTTTTTAATTAAGTTCTAATTTACAAAAGAAATTTTAAACCATTTCTTTTTTTTATTTCTGTTAACATTATAACAAAATTTTAACCAGAATAAACAACCGATAAACCTTTAGGACAACAGAAATTCGAAAAATCATTTTTTTGCCATTTTATGTACTTCATCTATAAAATTAGTATTTAGTCGATATTCTAAAATATCCCAATATTTTAACTAAATACTTGATTATTAATCATTTAATTAGACTCGAAAAAACTTAATATCATCAATTAGACAAAAAAATTAAAGAAAAAATTTACTTTTTCAAGTTAAAAAAAAGTGTTTTTAAGTCAATTTTTGATAAAAAAACAACACTTCAACGAGTTTTTAGGTTAGTTATAGATAAAAAAATCGTATTACAAAAACTCTAATATAACTTTGATTCTGTTAAAATATTAAATATATCACAAAACAAAGAAACAATTTATACGAATAAAAAAGTGTCACTTCAACGGTCCTAAAAAGTGTCAAAATTGTAAGTTATTTTTTTGTTAGAAATGCACGATGTGATTAATAACCTATTTGTCTCATTACAAAAATAAATAGAACAGTTTTTCCATCTTCTTGAGATTTTTACTGAACATTAACTTAAAACTAAAAAAAAACAAAAACACTCATTCTTTCTACAACCCAAATCTTTAACTCACTACTATAATTTTTATTAAGAACGCCTCGGCAATTTATAATCAATTAAAACGGATTATAACTCAAGAATCTCAAAATAAAATTACTAAAGATTAAAAAAATTAGAGATTATGAAAAACATTACTTTAATTAATTTGAATATTAAATACGTTTATATTACGTTGCTTTTAATATTTGTTACAAGTGGCTATTCTCAAAATACATATGATGGCAATTACTGCCCTGGTCCAGGTGCAGTTGGTGATGAATATGCAACTGGAACGGTTTACAGCACAGTATTATTAGCTAATCCTTCTTCAACATGTAACATTGGGACGATTCGTGCTAAAGTTGATACCCAAAATCAAGTTTTAAGATTAGGTATGAACATTGGTAATGGTGGTTCGGCACTTTTTAGATTGTACTTAGATACCGATAATAATTCATCAACAGGATTAACCTCAGATTCATTTGGAGGAACCATTAGTGTAGCTGGTGCTGAGTATATCTTAGAAATTAATTCTAACGGAAGTGGTTTTACTTTATATACGGGAAATGGCAGTGTTAAAACTCAAACTAATGTTATCCCTGCAGGTCTTGCTGCTCAGGCAGGTAATGCCAATTGCAATTCTGGCGCTACATTTTTAGAGTTTAATGTTCCTTTTGGAAGCTTGGGAATTAACATTTGTGATCCCAATAATCCTGGCGTAATTAACGTTACAAAATTAGCTTCTGTTAGTGGTAACTCACCTAATTCAAGTCTATGTACTAATACTCCACTTACTTTTGGAATTCCACTAAAAGGAACAGTTGGACCAAACACAACTATTTGTTCAGGAGCTAGTGCTGCTTTAACCATAACAGGTCTCAATGCTGGTTCTACTGTAAGTAAATGGCAATCATCTGTTGCTCCATTTTCAGTATGGGTAGATATTGCTAATACTGCAGGTTTAACAGCTTACAATACAGGTAATTTAACAGAAACTACAAAATTCAGAGCAATATTTTCTAATTCAGGTTTATGCTCTGGAAGTAACATTGCAACAAGTGAAGCAACCGTAACAGTAAATGCTCCAACGGTTTGTTCTATTACTGGTACTGCTGGCCCTGTATGTTTATCTTCTTCTAATGTTTATTCGGCTCCAGCCAGTATGACCACCTATTCGTGGTCTTTGCCTCCTGCGACTGCAAATGGTGCTACAATCACATCAGCGACAAATTTACAAAACGTAACTGTTCAAGCTGGTTCTACTTGTAATACAACGTTTAAATTAGTATTAACTACTACTTTAAATGGATGTAGTTCTACTTGTGAAAAAATAGTAACTGTTAACGACACAACAGCGCCAACTTGGACAACTCAAGCTAATGCGTTAAATGTTACCCTTCAATGCAGTGATACGGCAGGATTGACAGCAGCCCAAAATCAGGCTCCTGTTGCCACAGACGATTGCGGTGGAACTGTAACCTATACAAAAGTGAGCGGAACTTTCGCCGCTGGAACTTGTGCCAATTCTGGAACTTACACCAACACTTGGACCGCTAAGGACGTCTGCAATAATACTTCAACAGTTTTCACTCAGGTGATCACTATTCAAGACACGACTGCGCCAACTTGGACAACAGCTCCAACAGCTTTGAATGTTACTTTAGAATGCAGCGATGCCGCAGGATTGACAGCAGCACAGAATCAGGCTCCCGTTGCCACAGACAACTGCGGCGGAACCGTTACTTATACTAAAACAAGCGGAACTTTTACTGCGGGAACTTGCACAAATTCTGGAACATACACCAACACGTGGACTGCGAAAGATGTGTGCAACAATACATCTACAGTTTTCACTCAAGTGATCACTATTCAGGACACTACTGCTCCAACTTGGACAACTCAGCCTAATGCATTAAACGTTACGCTTCAATGCAGTGACGCTGCAGGATTGACTGCTGCACAAAATCAGGCTCCTGTAGCAACTGACAACTGCGGTGGAACTGTAACCTATACAAAGGTAAGCGGAACTTTCGTTGCTGGAACTTGTGCCAATTCTGGAACATACACCAACACTTGGACCGCTAAAGATGTCTGTAATAATACTTCAACAGTTTTCACTCAGGTCATCACTATTCAAGACACGACTGCGCCAACATGGACAACTTCTGCTGGTTCGCTGAATGCAACTGTAGAATGCAGCAATACTGCAGGACTTGCAGCTGCTCAGGCTTTATTCCCAACTGCCTCTGACTTTTGCGATGCTGATGTTTCTAACATCATTAAAGTAAGCGGTCAGTTCGTAGCTTCTCAAGGTTGCGGAAACGCTGGAACTTACACCAACACATGGACTGTAAAAGATGATTGCGGAAATACATCCGAAACTTTCACTCAAGTAATCACCATTCAGGATACAACAGCGCCTACATGGACAACTGCTCCAACAGCTTTAAATGTGACTTTAGAATGCAGCGATGCATCTGGACTTGCAAATGCTCAGGCTCAGTTCCCAATAGCTTCTGACTTATGCGATGCTGATGTTTCTAACATTATTAAAGTAAGCGGTCAATTCGTAGCTTCTCAAGGATGCGGAAACGCTGGAACTTACACCAACACATGGACTGTAAAAGATGATTGCGGAAATATATCCGAAACTTTCACTCAAGTAATTACAATTCAGGATACAACAGCGCCTACATGGACAACTGCTCCAACAGCTTTAAATGTAACTTTAGAATGCAGCGATGCATCTGGATTGGCAAATGCTCAAGTCATGTTACCTGTAGCTTCTGATCTTTGCGATGCTGATGTTACCAATATCACTAAAGTAAGCGGACAGTTCGTAGCTTCTGAGGGTTGCGGAAACGCAGGAACTTACACCAACACCTGGACAGTGAAAGACGACTGCGGTAACACTTCTGAAACTTTCACTCAGGTAATTACAA